>JBCCXG010000575.1:0-4443 GCA_039191945.1 Bacteroidota bacterium | reverse complement strand
TAAAAGGCGAGTTGCTTTTTTCATCTCAGGAAAGAAACTCCAATACATTACTCGAAATGAGTTCCTTAGGTTGAGCAAGAACATAAAAAAATCACTATTCCGAGAACAAATATGAAAAAAAATCAAACTCCGATTAAACCTCCCCCCCAGGCCCCTGTCTAAGAACCGATTTTACAAGAATTCAACAAATGCATAAAATGATAATGAAGCAACTTAAATTCTTTTTGATCGGTGGAATGGTGATGGCCTTCACTGCGTGCAACGATTCTGAAATAGATGGTTTGGCAACCACCGAGGTAGACCTGGCAACAGAGACGACCGTTGAGTCTGCTCTCGAGGATACGGATGTAATTATTGACGCGGCATTGGATGTGAGCATTGCGAGCGGCGGGCGGATTGACAATGGTGACGTAGAAGTACTGCAGTGTGCGGAAGTAACACATGACACCGAAGCGCAGACCATTACTGTGGACTATGGAGATGGTTGCGAAGGCCCAAGAGGTCGTGTCCGACGAGGTAGGTTATTGATCACCTACGATGGTGACCGCTTCACTGAGGGATCGTTCCGTACGGTGACTTTTGACGATTTCTTTGTGGACGAGACGCAGATTGAAGGAACTCGAACGCATACGGTGACCACCGTGGATAGTGACAGCGGTGTCTACACCGTCGATATAGCCCTGGTGGGAGGCAAGATGACTTTTGATGATGGGACATCCATCACAAGAGAGGCCAGTCGAACGCGAACCACCAACCTTGGTTTGGGCATCGAGAATTTCACCACGGTCAACGCCTCTGCCAGTGGATTGAACAGAGAGGGAGTGGCCTATTCCATGGAGACAACTACACCTTTGACTTTTAAGCGCGCCTGCAGATTTGAGCGAATCTTCGTTCCTGTCTCTGGGGTAAAGGTTCGCACGGTGGGCGATGTCACAGTGACGATCGACTATGGTGACGGTGCGTGTGACAACCTAGCGGTGGTCACTAGCAGTGATGGTACCGTGGAAGAGATAGAGTTAGAGATCCGAGGACGCCGTCGAGGTAGATAAGGCAATGGGTCTGAGCAAGGCCCTTTTTTTCAGGTAGGTGGCTCTCCCAATGGGAGAGCTTTCTTTTTTTATAGCGCTTTGAAAGTAGATCCGCTCCGCTGCTCAGCAAGCCATTTGCTATCGTGGGAGAATCATTGGTATTGGGTAAAGACGTAGGATATGATGTTGGCACCCATTCGAAGGGCTTGCTGTCGCAACTCTTCCGGGTCATTGTAGATGATCTGATCCTCCCATCCATTACCCAAGTCGGATTCATAGGAATAATAGCAGATCAATCGACCTTCGTGCAAGATACCGAAGCCCTGAGGTGGCTTGCCATCGTGCTCGTGAATCTTAGGTGGGCCCTCAGTGAACGCGTACTTTTGCTGATAAATCGGATGATCAAAAGGTAGTTCCACAAACGATTTGTTGGGAAAGACCTTTTTCATCTCCAGTCGGATGAATGGGTCCAGGCCGTAGTTATCATCGATGTGTACGAACCCCCCCGACAACAGGTACCGTCTAAGGTTGAGGGCCTCTTCGTTGGAGAAGGTAACGTTCCCATGCCCCGTCAGGTAGGTGTACGGATAGAGGAATAGGTCAGGACTGCCCACCTCCACGATGTCCTCCTCCTTGTAGAGGTTTGTACCGAGGTTTCGATTGCAAAAATCGATCAGGTTGGGCAAGGCGGTCTTGTTGGCATACCAGTCACCTCCACCGGAATATTTGAGTTTTGCGATCTTCAGTCTTTGCGCCTGAGCAACAGTGGTCAGGGAAATGATCAATAGGATACACAATAAGGCCCTCTTCACAGTCATCTACTTGTCATCGTTATTTGTCTTGTAGCAGTATACGCACTTTTTCTAAATTCATCCCAATAAAATCGTCAATCACGAGGTCTGCGGACAACTCACTTCGATCATGAGAGGTCGCCAGCGCTATCACCTTTGATCCGGCACTTTGCCCCGCTTTGATCCCAGATACGGCATCCTCAAATACGACACACTGCTGATTGGCCAGACCGATGGCCTTAGCACATTTCTCGTAGATCTCCGGATGTGGTTTGCCTTTGGTCACTGCGCGCTCGTCCAGGATGGCCCGGAACTTGGAGCGGATGCCCAACCCATCCAGTGTGAAATCAACATTGACCGGGGGTGCGGAAGTACCCACCACCATCGGAACATCCAAACGCTCACAATCCGCCATGAAGTCGGCAAGACCTGGCGTCATGGCGAGGTGGGGTCGATAAAGTTTACGGTACAGGGCCTCTTTCTCCTCTCCAATGGCGCGGATGCCCTCGGTGTCGATCCCATCATCACCGAAGATGTACTGCACGACTTCTGTCAGGGTCCGCCCGTTGAGCTGCTCTTTGTACGTGTTCTCATCAAAGGATTTGCCATACTTTTCACCAAGGATCAGCCAGGCTTGGAAGTGGTATCGGTGGTTGTCCACAATTACCCCATCCATATCAAACAGGACCCCAATATCATTCATGCACAGGTGTCATTAAAGTGTCGAAAGCGGTCCGGGAAGGGACCAGAACAAGGCGTCGTTTTGCCATGCATTAAGTATTTGAATCACAAAGTACGTGAGTCTTAAACTGGATCAATTGTAATATCGGTAGATCATCTCGGCGATCAGCCCAGTCCATCCTGTCTGGTGAGAGGCCCCGAGGCCTTCGCCGTTATCTCCGTTGAAGTACTCATAAAACAGAATGTGATCCTTGAAGTTCGGGTCCTCCTGATGTTTCTTGTAGTTGCCATGAAGGGGCCGATGCCCTTTTTCATCTGGCAAGAAAATATTGAACATGCGCTCGCAAATCTTTTTGGTGATCTCTCTTAGCGACAGCTCTTCACCAGAGCCAGTGGGAAACTCCAGCTTGAAATCGTCACTGTAGTACTGACTGAATTTGAGCAAAGACTCCAGGAGAAGATAGTTCACGGGAAACCAGATCGGCCCACGCCAGTTGGAATTTCCACCGAAAAACGATGAGTCCGACTCTCCAGGCAGGTAACCGACGGTCAGCGTTTCTCCATCCACCGTAAATGAATAGGGTTGAGCTTCATGATACTTGGAAAGTGCTCTTATCCCGTATTCTGATAAGAATTCCTCTGAGTCGAGCATGCGTTCCAGGATCTTTTTCATTCGGTGCTTGCGAAGCACGCTCAGCAGGTGCCGGTGATCTCGCCCCTCTTCTTGCCAGCGTGAGACCAAAGACGCCAACAGCGGCCGCTCTTTCAAAACGAACTCCAGGCGCTCGCGGAACTCCGGGAGCTTCTCGTAAATCTCCGGCTGGATGGTCTCCACGGCGTAGAGAGGAATCAATCCCACCATGGACCTGACTTTCATTTGCGTATCTTCAGCTTCAGGACAGTGCACGACATCATAGTAGAAGCTGTCCTCGTCATCCCAGAGGTCCACACCGGCATCACCGACCCCGTTCATGGCCCCGTTGATGTAGAGGAAATGCTCAAAGAACTTAATGCACATGTCCTGGTAGACGGGGTACTCCTCGGATAGATCGATCGACATCCTTAGCATATTCAGCGCAAACATGGCCATCCAGCTCGTACTGTCGGCCTGCTCCAGACGCGAGTTCTCGATGATGGTATGGTTGCGGTCAAAAACGCCAATGTTGTCAAGACCCAGGAAGCCCCCTTCGAATAGATTGTTGCCATCACGGTCCTTACGGTTGATCCACCAGGTAAAATTGACCAATAGCTTATGAAACGCTTTTTGCAAGAAATCCAGGTCTGCCTTGCCGGTGGCATGCTTGTCCAACTGGTACACCCTGAGGACCGCCCAGGCGTGCACTGGTGGGTTGACGTCGCTAAAGTTCCATTCGTAGGCTGGAATTTGGCCATTTGGGTGCTGGTAGCGTTCGTTCAGTAGCAGAAGCAATTGCTGCTTGGCAAAGTCCGGATCGATCCGCGCAATCGGAATAGTATGAAAGGCCAGGTCCCATGCCGCGTACCAGGGATATTCCCACTTATCGGGCATGGAAATCACGTGGTAGTTGTAGAGGTGCTGCCAGTCAGAGTTACGACCGCCTTTCCGGTTGGAGGGGGGATCATGCCTGCCAGGGTCCCCGTGAAGCCAGTTTTTGACGTTGTAGTAGTAGAACTGCTTGCTCCACATCATTCCAGCGAAGGCCTGACGCTGTATCGATCGTAGTTCGGGATGCTCAACTTTGGATTGCAGTTCGCCATAGAATTCATTGGCTTCATGATGCCGCTCCGCAAAAATCTGGTCGAAATCTGCAAAGGGGTCCTCGAGCCGTTCCTTGCTCATCCGGACCCGCACCTCGGCCGAACCCTTCGGTGACAATCGAAGCAGGGCTACTCCTGACGCTTTCGTACCTGTAAGCTTTGGGTTGGTGTCTGGCGCACCGTGGATCACATAGTCATTGATGGCG
>JBCCXG010000574.1:0-4443 GCA_039191945.1 Bacteroidota bacterium | reverse complement strand
GGAGCAATAAACAAAATAAAGGAGGTGCCTACTCAGACACCTCCTTTTATAGTTGGTTGAAAAGATTTAACCGAGCCATAGGTCGGTTAGGTTTTGGCGTGTAGGGTCTGGAAGTACTCCCGTACCTCCGTCGCTGACATGGCCAAATGGATAGTTTAGTTCCTTTAGGTGATTGTGAGTTAAAACTAGTTCTTAACGCGTTTTGCGTGAAGATACCGTGAACCAGTCGGAAAAATGAAGCCGTGAACCGGATTAGTTACAGATTTCAGCAATAAAACGGCCTTCTACCTCGTTGTCGTCATCAAAATTGGCCTGGATCACACCGGTCACGCGATTTCCGATAACCTCTATTACATCGATGAATCCTGATGTGGCTTGAAAGGATTGTAAAGAATTGGGCTGTTCAAAAAAAAGGTTGGCAGAGAGGCTTGGGATCGAGTAATTGCCCACTGTAATAGGTGTGACCAAACGTAAGGAGGAGTTGCCTGTGCTTACAATCTGGCAGGCATTCGGTGATACTTCAGCCCGTGAGTAGAGATCCACTGTCAGTTCCCTATCTCTATTGTCGAGCGACGCCCTACCATACTGCAATTGCCAATCTTCTCCCGCTACCGTACCAGCTACGAAAGGTATGGTGACAATATCGCCTTCATCGCCGCAACTTGCCAACAGAAAGAGAGGAGTTAAGACGAGGATGAGCAGGGATCTGATCATTGCGTAGCTACTTCAGAGGTATCAAAAGTGAAACGAACAATCTTATCTTCTCGTGTCCCCACGGGAAAGGATCGCTCAGTGAACTGTGCCTGGCCTTGTCGATCAATGGTAAGAACGGTACTGCAACAAGTGCCGTAGTCCTCTGTTTTGATGCAAATGGACGAAATGGCCTTTTCCCACTGATTGCCGATGCCGGTATCCGGAAGCTGCTCATCAGGAGCCAGCTCTGAATCTTCGAGCAAGGCCAGTAGGCGATCGTGGGAGACCTCCATTCGAATCGCATCTGTAAATGACTGCTTCAATCGCTGCAACTTTGGCCATGGAGTGTTCAACAACGCGTTGCTCAGCCCGTGAACGCCTGCTGGGAGACGATTGATTCGTCCTTCGTAGTTGGAGAAGTGAAAGCCCTTACCCTGTTCAAAGAGTAGCAAGTTGAATCCATTGTACAGCGCAGCTTCCCGCTGGACCTGTGCAAGGTAATCCTCCACAGGAAGTTCGACTTGTGTCAAATAATCCTTCGTGAGGTGTCCTCTGGTTTTTGCCTCTTCATTGATCTGTTGCGGATCTCGAAAGTTTGTGACGGCAGCTACCCGGCCGCTTCTTGTCATACCTAACCACGTACCACCACCTTTCAGGTCACGACCACCGATAACTTCCGGTGCACCGTCCCATGCTCCCGCATAGGCCGTGGGGCGGTTATAAAATTCATCCCGATTGGCCGCGAGGATGAGCGAATAATCCGGGTGGGCATCTAGCGCAAAAGCAATCAAGCACATAAAGGTCGCATTTGAAACCTACCAAGCTAACAACGAATGACCATTTTCGTTCCTTAGCACCTGACGACCTTTGATTGTGAGTAAACGTTCTCGGCTCTCGTCTCATTCATTTTCAAAAAGAATGGGCCCAACGCACTAATGATATAAATTTGAATAATGGATGTGGTGACTCTTGGCATATTGGCGATCGGTTTAGTCAGTGGAGCAGCGATTGGCTTTTTGTTGGCGCGGTTGACCTCCAACAGCAGAGCGCTTAGTGGCAAAGTCGAAAAACTGGAAATGACCCTTGAAATCGAGGAGGAGCGGTCTGCCAAATACCAGCAAGATGTTATTACGCTAAATGACGAGCTGAGGCAAGACAGGGAGCGACTCATCGCAGTCAACAATGATAAGGCGTCCCTGGAGTCGATCAACACAACGCTGAAGGAGCGCCTCAACGAGCAAAAGTCGGAGATTACCGAATTGCAGGAGAGGTTTGCAGCGCAGTTCAAAAACCTGGCCAACGAGATCTTCGAGGAGAAGAGCAAGAAGTTTACGGATCAAAACAAGGTCAATCTCGATACGCTACTAAAGCCCCTCGGACAAAAGCTTGCTGATTTCGAGCGTAAGGTGGAGGAGACCAATAAAGACAGCCTACAACGCAGCGCGGCACTGCGAGAGCAGATCCTCAGCCTGAAGGAGCTGAACCAGCGGATGACCAATGAGGCTGAAAACCTCACGAAAGCCTTGAAAGGCGATTCTCGCATCCAGGGTAATTGGGGAGAGCTTATTCTGGAGCGTATTCTAGAGCAGTCCGGTTTGCAAAAGGATCGGGAGTATTTTACTCAGGAGTCAATCCGTACAGAAGCTGGACGACGGCTGAGACCCGACGTAATCATCCGGATGCCAGACAACAAAAACCTTGTTGTCGATGCAAAGGCCTCTCTCGTGTCCTACGAGAAGTACGTCAATGCGGATAGTGACGAGGAGCGCGAGCAGTATCTCAAGGAACACCTCGTCTCAGTCAAGACACACATCCGCGGCCTGGCTAATAAGAACTACAATCAGCTCTTTGATACAGGCTCGCTGGACTATGTTTTGATGTTTGTGCCTATCGAAGCAGCTTTCGCGTTGATCATCGAACGTGGGGGCGAACTGTACAATGAAGCCCACAACCAAAACATTGTCATCGTAAGCCCCGCCACGCTCATTGCCACCTTGCGGACGGTGGCCTCTATCTGGAAGCATGAGTACCAAAACAAAAATGCACTGGAAATTGCCAGACAAGGAGGTGCATTATATGACAAGTTCAAGGCCTTCGTGGATGACCTGATCAAGGTAGGTCAGTCCTTGGCTTCTACGAAGGGCACCTACGATGAGGCCATGAAAAAGCTAACTTCTGGGAAGGACAATCTTATTCGGAAAACCGAGCGTTTACGGGAATTGGGGGCGAAGAGTTCCAAAACAATGGACCCTAAGATACTGAACCGTGCGGACGTACCAGAGCCACGCGAATCCCTGGAAAGTCGACCACCTCTGCCACAGCAAAACCTGTTTGGCGGCGAATAGTAATCGTACTTACCTTTGCTGCCTTCGAAAAAAGTTGAAGTAGAAAGATGGAGCTAACGGCGGACAACAAGTTGCACAAGCTCATTGTGGTGGGCGATCGCGTTTTGATCAAGCCAAAGACAGAGTCAGAAAAGACTGCTTCCGGTATCTTCTTACCCCCTGGAGTCCAGGAAAAAGAAAAAGTGCAGTCAGGCTACATTGTCAAGGCGGGTCCCGGCTATCCTATCCCGTTGCCCATGGACGAGGATGAGGCTTGGAAGCCAGATGAGGAAAAGGTCAAGTACGTGCCCCTACAGGCTCGGGAAGGGGATCTGGCAATATTTCTTCAAAAGGCAGCCTTTGAAGTAGTCTACAAAGAGGAGAAATATTACATCGTACCCCAGAGTTCTATTCTGATGCTGGAGCGAGAAGAAGATCTCTTCGAATAGTCAATCAGTGGTCAACTGGGCGAATTCTTTTGCAAAGTAGGTCAGAATCAAATCCGCACCTGCGCGCTTAATGGCGGTCAGGGTCTCCTGCATGGCCAAGGCACCATCGATCCAGCCCTTCTCAGCGGCTGCTTTGATCAGGGAGTACTCCCCGGAGACGTTGTAGGCAGCCAGAGGGATTGGAAAGTTTCTCTTGAGATCAGAGATCACATCCAGGTAGGTCATGGCTGGTTTCACCATCATCACGTCCGCGCCTTCCGCAAAATCAAGTTGCGCCTCTACGATGGCTTCGGCCCGATTCGCGGGATTCATTTGATAAGTCTTCTTGTCCCCGAATTTAGGTGCTGAATCCAGCGCATCACGGAAGGGTCCGTAAAAAGAGCTTGCGTACTTGGCCGTATATGACATGATACCCACACCAGTATATTGATTCCGGTCCAGTGCATCACGCAAGTAACCGACGCGACCGTCCATCATATCTGAGGGGCCGATCATGTCCACGCCCGTATCCGCTTGGGCCAGCGCCATTTTGACCAAAATGTCGAGTGTCTCATCGTTAAGAATTTCCCCATGCTCCACGAGTCCATCATGTCCGTCAGAGCTGTACGGATCCATAGCTACATCTGTGATAATCAGCGCCTCGGGAAAGGTTCTTTTGATTTCCGCGAGGGCCTTTAAGTAGAAAAAACTGGGGTCGTAACTCTTGGAGGCAGTCTTATCCTTATGGGCTTCTTCCACTACCGGGAAGATATCAAAACCCTTAATGCCCATTTTCAGGCATTCCTCCACTTCCCGCAGCATGATATCCAGGCTGTATCGAAAGATACCTGGCATGGAGGCCACTTCTGACTTCTTCCCTGTCCCCTCCAAGAGGAAGAGCGGGAAAATGAGATCGTCGGTCGTGACCTGAGTCTCCTGTACGAGGTCCCTAATGGCTTGCGTGGCTCGGTTTCTTCGAGGTCTACGCATCATCAGCG
>JBCCXG010000573.1:0-4447 GCA_039191945.1 Bacteroidota bacterium | reverse complement strand
CCGAGAAAGCCTCTTCCTTCCTTTCTGGTTGTTTTAAGCTTACGATCGGTATCCTCAAGTAGCTGCCCGTGCACTTCCGATACGCACAAAAAGGTGCCACAGAAGAGCAGCAGCGGGATAAAATGTCTCAGTTGCACTGTCATCGGAAGTGTCTCCAAAGATTGCGAAATATCAAGTCAATCTCAAAATTGCCTACGCTGTGCAGGAATAATTAGTACTGGAGTAGCTCCAGGACCTTTTCTTTTAACCGTAAGATGGGTAAAAAATTGTCTTCCAACGCCTTTGCAAATGGTACAGGCGTATCCAAACTACCTACGCGAGCCACTGGCGCATCCAGCGACTCAAAACAGTGCTCTCCTATCCAGCTGGCAATCTCGCCGCCAATGCCTCCGGTGAGGGTGGCTTCGTGTAAGACCAATGCCTTCCCAGTTTTTCGTACGGACTGAGCAACGAGTTCGTGATCCCAGGGCATGAGTGTCCGTAGGTCGATCACTTCTACCTGCCCCTCGTGCGATGCGGCTACCTCCTCTGCCCAGTGTACGCCAAGGCCGTAGGTGATGATGGTCAGGTCAGTGCCCTCCCGCTGGATGGAGCTCCGCCCAATAGGTACGGTATAGTAGCCATCTGGGACCTCCTCGCTCAGCGACCGGTAGAGGTACTTGTGTTCGAAGAACAATACCGGATTGGGATCGGCAATCGCCGCGCATAATAGCCCTTTGGCGTCAGCTGGATGCGACGGGTAAACGATCTTCAGACCGGGTGTATGAAAAAACCAAGCTTCGGTCGATTGCGAATGGAAGGGTCCTGCACCTACACCGGCTCCAGTTGGCATCCTGATAACCACATCGGCGGTTTGGGACCAGCGGTAGTGGATCTTCGCTAGATTATTCACGATTTGATTGAAACCGCAGGTCACGAAGTCAGAGAACTGCATCTCCACTACCGACTTCATACCTGCAATGCTCAGGCCCAAGGCCGCACCCAGGATGGCCGACTCGCACAAAGGGGTATTGCGAATGCGGTCTCTGCCAAACTGGTCAACAAACCCTTCCGTGATTTTGAATACGCCGCCATACTCTGCGATATCCTGCCCCATGAGTAACAGGTTGTCATGCCGGTCCAGACTCTGACGCAAACCATCTGATATCGCATCTACGAAGCGGCGCTTTTGCCGTGCTTCACTGGTGGGGGCTACTGCCTCTGGTACATCCGGATGGTAAACATCACCCAGCTCCAGGCTGTGCTCAAACGATACCGCCGGCGCACTAAAGGCCTCTTTGACCGCCGTATCAATGGTGTCTTTGATGTGTTGTTTGATCTGATCGATGTCCCCAGGTGGTACGCCGTCTTCTATCAGAAAGGTTTCGTAGCGCTCTATGGGATCTTTTTCTGCCCAGTGGGCCATGAGCTCATTGGGCACATACTTAGTCCCGGAGGCTTCTTCATGCCCTCGCATACGAAATGTCCTCGCCTCGAGGAGGATCGGTCGGGGATCCTCTCTTACACTCTCTACGATGGGCTCCAAACTGTTTAAAACTTCGAGGATGTTATTCCCATCGATGCTATGAGCTTCAATGCCATAGGCAGGGCCTTTCACCGTGAAGGACTCAAAGTTGAACTGCTCGCTACTCGGCGTCGACAGGCCGTAACCATTATTCTCTATGACAAAGACAACGGGTAGGGACCAGACCGATGCGACATTGAGGGCTTCGTGGAAGTCGCCCTCGCTCGCTCCGCCATCACCTGTAAATACCAAGGTGGCACTCGACTTCTGGTGTAGCTGCGAAGCCAGTGCAATGCCATCTGCAATGCCCAACTGAGCGCCGAGGTGGGAGATCATGCCGACGATCTTATACTCCTGCGTTCCGAAGTGAAAGGACCGATCACGACCTTTGGTAAATCCTCCCATTTTCCCTTGAAACTGCTCGAAGAGCCGCTCAAAAGGTACGCCTCTTGAAGTGAATACCCCCAGATTGCGATGCATCGGGAGGATGTATTCGTCGGGCCGTAGGACGAGTGCCGAGCCCACGGAGATGGCTTCCTGGCCGATGCCCGAGAACCATTTGCTGATCTTACCCTGCCGAAGCAGGATTAGCATCTTCTCTTCAATGAGGCGTGGGGTGACAAGCGCCTCGTAGATGTCTAGCAGCTTCTTTTTGCTGCGTCGCCTTTTGACAAACTTCATACAGAACAGATCACGGCAAATCTAGTTGATCTATCATATCCGCAAGTGCAGCAATCGCTTGCGCGGTACTACATTTGTCATATGATCGGATACAACGAGTTTTATTTAGACAACGGACTGCAAGTCATCGTGCATGAAGATCCACGGTCTCCGATCGTATGTCTCAATTTACTCTACAAAGTGGGCTCTAGAAATGAGGACAGCGAGAAGACAGGCTTCGCGCACCTTTTTGAGCACTTGATGTTTGGCGGCTCGCGACACATTCCTCAGTTTGACGAGCCCTTGCAGGCGGTAGGCGGAGACAGCAACGCGTTTACGAACACAGATGTGACCAACTATTACATCACCGTACCGAAAAACAATGTGGAAACCGCATTTTGGTTGGAGTCGGATCGCATGCTGTCACTCTCCTTTGATCCGGAAGTCCTGGAAGTGCAGCGAAAAGTGGTCATTGAAGAATTCAAGCAGCGCTATCTCAATCAGCCTTATGGCGACGTGTGGTTGAAGCTGCGCCCGCTTGCCTACCAGGTTCATCCCTATCAGTGGGCGACGATTGGCAAGCACATTGACCACATCGAGGCTGCTACCATGGACGATGTGCGCTCTTTCTTTGGCCAGCACTATGGCCCTGACAATGCTGTTTTGGTCCTGGCGGGCGGTATTTCGGAGGCCGAGGCCATACAGCTTACCGAGAAGTGGTTTGGTCCTGTACCTGCTATCGGCAAAAGCAACGGCACACTTCCCAAGGAGCCGGTCCAGACTGCAGCGCGTTATTTAAAGTTGGAAGACGAGCTACCGGCCAATGCGATCTACAAGGCCTATCATATGGGCCCGCGACTTGACGGATCGTACCATGCTACTGATCTGCTCAGTGATTTGCTCGGCCGTAGTAGCGCGTCATATCTACACCAGGAGTTGGTCAAAAACCATTCCCTATTCAGCTCCATATCGGGTTATGTGATGGGTAGCGTAGATCCGGGATTGCTGGTGATCAGCGGCAGACTGCTGGAGGAGACTTCCTTCGACGCCGCTGAGGAGGCGATCGACCAGGTCCTGGATAAGGTGAGACAAGGAAATATTGACCCCATTGACCTTGAGCGCGTCAAAAACCAGGCGGAGTCTGCTACGGCATTTAGCGAGGTGGAGTTGCTCAACCGCGCGATGGCGCTGGCGTTTGCGGCGTTTCTCGGTGATGTGAATTTGGCCAACGAGGAGATCAACATGATCAGAAACGTCACTGCAGACAAGATGGTGCAGCAAGCAAAGACGATACTGCGCGCGGAGAATTGTTCCACGATACACTACCAAAAGAGCTCTTGATTCATGGCAAAACCTAACATCCGCGTAGGATATGGATACGATGTTCACCGGCTGGCCGAGGGTATACCCTTTTGGCTGGGAGGCATACAGGTGGAGCATACGCATGGGGCTTACGGCCACTCGGACGCCGACGTGCTCATTCACGTCATCTGTGACGCGCTGCTCGGCGCTGCCAATATGCGGGACATTGGCTTTCACTTTTCCGACAAAGACCCCAAATACAAAGGGATCGACAGCAAGATCCTATTGAAGGACGTCGTGGCTTTACTTGCGGCAGAGCAGTGGCAGATCGGCAACGTCGACGCGACGGTGTGTCTGCAGCGGCCCAAGATCATGCCCTATATCGAGGAGATGAAGGCTTGCCTCGCGCAGGTCATGGACGTCCCCGTTGGAGATGTTTCTGTCAAGGCTACGACCACCGAGCAGCTGGGCTTTGTAGGCAAGGAAGAGGGAGTGGCTGCACATGCGGTAGCTTTGATTTACAAATAGGCTTTGGGCCCCCTCTGGCCATTCGCACATGCCCACCACACAAAAACCTCCTCGCGCGGGCGATAGGCCTTCGGCCCCGCGACCCATCGCGCAAATGCCTGCCTTGTCTATCGCTTCCGCTTTTGGCTCTTGTGGGTTAAAGCGCCTTTGGCGCGGTGGCCCTTTAGCTACTGAAGGGTGTGGGTGGTTGAAGAGTTGATTCGCCTGCGGCGAGTTGAAGAGTTGAAGAGGTGAGTTGTTGAGTTTATCGGTTTATAAGTTGTTAAGAGGAACTGATTGAATCAATTGCTCGGCTCCGGCCGAGTGATCATTATCACGTTGGGCGTTCCGCCAAGTTAGGAGCCCATATCAGTCCATAGCCAATGGCTATGTGAATATTCGTCACTCGGCTAAGCCAAGCGACTGCGTCGAGGAATCCTCATGAATAGCGTCTAAGTATATACTTTCCGCTGG
>JBCCXG010000572.1:0-4456 GCA_039191945.1 Bacteroidota bacterium | reverse complement strand
CCGTGCTTCGAAGAGAGGAACCCTTTCTTCTCTAGTCGTCGCAGCGTCGTCTGCAGTGCTCCCACGCTAACCTCCCTTTTGAGTCGATTTTCGATTTCGTCTTTGATGGTGACGCCATAGGCCTGGCCGTGCAGGATGCCTACCGTCAGCAGGACCACCTCCTCAAACTCACCGATCTGATACTTCTTCATGGTATTACTACAACGTAGTAATTGAAAATGGGTTTAAAATCGAGGTTAAATTTATTTTGTAGTATTAAATTCCCCTCGTTGGAGCATAGCCGCCAACTTAGCGTGAACCGAAATCAAAGTGCTGGCCTCGGAGTTATCAAGAATTGTAGAGTCCTTCCCTCTGAGGCGGTCCAACTGGCCGGTCAGCACCGAAGTGGAGGTTAGGAGGGTGAGGAAAGAGATTTGGACCGGACTGAGGGGGTTTTCCTGATGGAGGCGCGTGCAATACGGAGGTATTCTTTCTCCACTATGATCAGTCAAACGGTCTATGAGCAGCAACTACCCTGCATCTATCCACTGACCTGCCGGCTATCCGTTTGTAGAGCAGCCCCGCTCCCGGCCTTGTGCCGGGACCCCACGGCAAGTTGCCTCTACCTGCGGGGATGTTGCTGAATCTGTGCTGTCCCCGCTTTTGCCTCGTTCAATGCTATCCGATAGCTATCGGATCGGGCTATTCAGAACGGGTCGTACTTCGTTAGATGCGTTCCCCCTTTTTCTAAAGGGGGTGAGGGGGATTTTTGAATCCTTCCCCCTTGGTGCGTATCCGCACCCATCACGCGATAGTCCGTGCCTCATCCATGGTCCATGTCCCCACGCACACGCTCAATCAGTCTGTGTCATCAAATACGCTACCAGATCCCTGATTTCGCGCTTCGACAGCACGGCACCCATAGGCGGCATGCTGGAGGGAAGGTTTTCCTTGCGTGCAACGCGTCCGGCTGCGATTTCCAAGGGCTCTGCTTCGGAGGTTTTGAGTAGGTAACCTTCTTCCGACTCTTCCAATAGGATACCCGTCGCTGAAGATCCATCTTTCAACTCTAGAATCACACTTCCAAATCCTGCTGCCAGCTTTGCACTTGGGTCGACCATCGACTCGAGGATGTCTTCTCGTTCCAATCGGCTGGCGACACCTCGCATTGACGGCCCAACCGCATCAGGCTTTTCCTCCCATGCATGGCATCGGATACATTGTGCGGTGGAGTTGTAATTAAAAATCCCAAAACCGCGTCGAGCGTCCCCGCCGTATAGTGCCTCTTGGTATTCAGCCAATATACCTCCTGCGTTGCGATGGGGCTCCACTTTCGCCAAAAGGTCATTGTCAGCAACTTCGTCAATCGCCTCTAGCAGCTCCAGGTTGATCTCTGGAGACAAGTCCCCGCCAATCCATTGATCAGCGAGACCATTGAGGATGTTACCACTTTGTTCGAAAGGCAGCTCAGCCAGGATGCGAAGCAGTTGCTGCTGCTCACGCACGGTGCCTTTAGCAAACACCGGAGCAGCAAACCCTGGTAGTTCCTCAGCACTCAGTCCTAACTCCTTCAAGTAGCTGATTGCGAGGGTGCGTACTTCACCAGAGTTGTCATTCAAGGCGGTACGAATAATATCATCAAACTGGGGATAATCCAGTGAGTCGAGCGCGGTGATCGTGGCTTTCCGTACCACTTCTGACGAGTGATTTTGGGCCATGGCAACCATTGGGTCCAGTTGCGAAGTGATCCCGAGCGCTCCCGTTAGCACAACTGATGCCTCGGCAATCTGATAGGCAGGATCATTCAATAATGAGGCCAGATGTGGATCTATTCGCTGGATTGCCGGCTCAGCTGATCGATTGATCTCTCCTCGGTATCGTCCGTCGACCCTATCCAATATGGATGGAGAGGCCCAATGTGCAAGGGTCAAAAGTGCCTCCGCTCGAAGTGTCAAAGGTGCTTCAGCGTTCCTGGAGTAGTCCACCAATAGTTGGATCTGCTGCTCGCCTCCAACGCGGCTGCAGGCATTGATGGCTCTCCGAATCAGTGGCTCAGAGGTGAACCTTTCTTCCTTAAGAATATTTGCCAGTGCTGGAAGAGCGTCAGGAATAGAGAAATCGTCATTGATCGCTCTCGCTGCCTCGGTGACAATGTATTCGCTATCATCCTTCAGGAAACTACTGATCTGCTCTTCCTTGAGCCTTCTCAAGACAAGGATAGCGGCAGTTCTCATAGAAGGTTTTGAATGTCCGGCCAGTTCGAGGATTGGCTCCACGTCACCAATCCTAGACAGCGCGATCACACCGGCATGACGTAAGTAACGGTCAGCGTCATCATTGGTTTCCAGCAGTGCCAAAAGTGGCTGAACTGCATCTTTTGCTTCTACTCGCCCAAGCGCCTGGGCGGCATAGAATTTGACACGGGCATTGTCATGCTCGAGCAGCGAAATGTACTCCCCGCTGGCTTCGGCGTACCTGTTATCTCCTAAGACCTTTAGTGTTTGTGTGACTATCTCAGGATCCGAGTCATCGAGCAGTGAGGTGATTTCATCTCCATCGGCTTGACCACTGGCGATTAATTGTCCCATCCCCCAAATACCATGGATCTTTCCAAGTTGTGCGTCGCTGGAGGTAGCTGCCAGCAGCACCTTCTTGCCTTGACGCTTTCGATCGACCAACTCAAACTGCGCTTTTTGTCTGATGCGCATGTCATCGTGCGATAGCAGCTCACCAAGCTCGTCGAGTTCCACTTTTCCATAATCTAAGGCCATCAAGCGCTTTGTCTCTCCGCGTTTGGATGCAAGGTCATTCGTCTCCTCGGTGACGTCGATCTTCCACACCCGACCAAAATCCTTGGTACCCCAACCGTAGATCCAGTCTGCGGCATACAACGCACCATCCGGCCCAAAACGGATACCGGTTGGTAGCACGCCTCGGGCCAGCATGATGTCTTCATTCAGATCAAAAGAGGCACCATTCTGCGTCAGACTAAACGACCAAATCGGTGACCTTGCAGCGTTGCCCACGAATTCAACGACGAAAAATTTGTTTGTCCAGGCAGAGCCCAGTGCTGTTCCCGGGTTATAAACTAATCCTGTGGGTCCGTTGTGGAAGTTTTTGATAGGGGGTAGAATGTACGCCGCTTGTCCCTCCCAGTGGGGTACGTAGAGCCGCTCATCCATCCACACTTTGTAGTTGTTGTTCTTGGGATCGGTGTACTTCCCGTATTGCCAGTTAGAACGCCACCCGGCGTCATGGCCCTCTACGATATGGACCAGTCGCTCGCTCTCTCCTCGGTGGTCGCCGTCGTTGTCTGAGCCGATAATGTTGCCGTATTGATCAAAAGCAAACTCGTGCGTGTTGCGCAGGCCCGCAGCGAAGACCTCAAAGTCTGTGCCGTCCGGATTGGATCGAACCAAAACACCTTGGTTGGGGTAGTGATAGTTGTTGCCTTCGACGTCCGTGATGCTCGCTCCAATATCCCCAATACCCCAATAGATCTTCCCATCCGGCCCCTGGATCGCACCCGACATGCCGTGTCCACTGAAGCCAATATGTACCGCATATCCGTGGCTGATCGATTCCTTAGTATCGAGGATCCCGTCCTCGTCCCGGTCATAGATGCGCCACATATCCGGACCAACGCCGACGAAGACATCATTTCTCCTCACGAGCAACGCGCCTGCCACATCGGTGATTTCTTCATTGAAGTCTTTCAGGATCCGAGTGGAACGATCAGCCATGCCGTCATTGTTTGTGTCCTCTATTTTCCAGATCTCGTCGGTTTCCACGGCCAGGTCTCGCCAGTCGTGAATACTATCGTTATTCAGATCTTTTAACCACTCATTTTCTTCACTTTTCTCAGTGGCGAATACATCCTTCAGGAAGGCGCGTCGATCTTCTACGGTTTGCAGGGCGATGGACCGCGGTACCCAATCCATATGACCTCGTATGTCAAACTCCGAGTTCTTTTGCCGGTTGGTTCGTGTCAGGTACACGGCGCCAAAGTCATCGATCGACATGGCCACCGGGTCCGGTGCCAGGGAGTCTGTTGCCCAGAGACGCATGGTGATGCCATCTGCCAAATCAAGTGAGGTAGTGCCCTCGATTTTCGCCACGATGTCAGCTGCCATGGAGGGCTCTTCGACGATGATTTTGGAGGCGTAGTTCTCAACGGGAGCTTCGCAAGATCCCAGTACAAAAAGTAGAAACAGAGCGAGAGGGGTGCAAAGGGTATGTTGTCGCATGGTCATAAAAATAAGCCATGCGTGTAACATGGACACCATGTACTATTCGGCATTCTAGAACTTCAATAGTCGATCCGAAATCTCCGGTGTAAACTCGTAACCAATCACGAGGTCGCGCTGGAAATTCAAGTCTCTTGGAGAGGGCGCAATCCAGGCAGTGGAGCGTCCGGTGATTTTCAGGCCCTGATGTCCAACTTGAACAAAGGAATAGAGCGCATCCTGGTAAGGTG
>JBCCXG010000571.1:0-4470 GCA_039191945.1 Bacteroidota bacterium | reverse complement strand
TTCGTCATTGTCATCGTAGTCGACTTTGACGTGGAGTAGGGGCACACCCCAGTCGTCAGTAGCTTCATTATCCAACCAGACTCGATTTTCCTCTTTTGGAATCGTTTCGCCCATCATATGGGACCCCACGCGCCATGCCCCATTTGTCGAGGTCGACATCAGATTTTCGTACAAGGTCGCACCGAATCCTTCACTATCGACCGGTCGGATAGGCCCGGCTCCAAATCCTGCTGCATAACCACGGAGAAAATCGGTTTCTTGTCGGTAGACATTGCGAAACCTTGGGAAGTAGGCACTCGTGGGGCGACGGCCCTCATCTTTGAAGCTTGGATGGCCTTCGTGAACGCCACTGATGCGTGCCCGGTAGTTGTGGAATGCTATGTACTTACCCATCAGCCCATTATCATTTCCGAGGCCGTTCGGGAAGCGATCAGACTTGGAGTTGAGCAGGATCAGGTTAGTATTGAGGGTCGAGCCATTGACGAAGATGACATTGGCAAAATACTCCGTGACCTCCTTGGTGTTGGCGTCGACGACCCTCACCCCGGTCGCCTTTCCCAGTTCCTCGTCATAGATCACAGAATGAGCGACACTATGAGGTCGCAAAGTCAAGTTGCCCGTGTTCAATGCCCAAGGAATGAGCGTGGAGTTGGCATTGAAGTAGCCGCCGTAGGGGCACCCTCGCTGGCAGATGTGACGACTTTGACAAAGTCCCCTCCCTTGCTTTTGAAAGATCGGTCGTGACTCGGTGAGGTGGGCACAGCGGGCATAGACGACGTGTCGGTCATCATAGTTTTCCTTGACAAACTGCTGGAAATATTCCTCCACACAATTGAGTGGCCAAGCTTTCAAGAAGTCCCCATCAGGAAGTGTATCAAGACCGTCTTTGTTTCCAGATACACCTACAAAACCCTCTACGTGGGTATACCAATCGGCCAAGTCTCTGTACCTGATCGGCCAGTCGACCGCGAAGCCGTCACGCGCAGGCCCTTCGAAGTCAAAGTCACTCCATCGCTGGACTTGTCGTGCCCACATGATGGATTTACCACCCACCTGATACCCTCTGAGCCAATCGAAAGGGCTCTCCTGGATGTAAGGATGCTCCTTGTCCTTTACAAAAAAATGCTTGGCATCCTCGCGAAATGCATAGCATCTGGAGGCGATCGGGTTTTCCGTGCGCTCCTCGTGGGTCAGCTGCCCTCTATGGGGAAGTTCCCAAGGCTGGAGGTTGGTCGTAGGGTAGTCCTTGATGTGCTCTACATTTCGACCTCTCTCCAGGAGTAGGGTTTTGAGTCCCTTGTCACAAAGTTCTTTTGCAGCGTATCCGCCACTCATGCCTGCGCCTATGACGATCGCATCGTATCTGTTCTCGGGTGATTGCATAAGGTTTTCTTGATGATGAAGGTATTCAAATGGATACGCATCCGACGTATCGCCCTGGAATGAATTCCCATTCCATCTTTTGCGTCAGAAAATACTCGGAACTCGTGAAGTGTCGGACGGCCAACCTTTTAGTCTCCTCCAGAAAGAATTGCAAGCTCTTAGGGAAGGCCTCGGATTCGGTCATTTCAGTGAAGAGTAAGATGTGCTGAAACTCATTGAGTTGCGCAAATCGCTGTTTGTATTCGTCCTGTACAAACTGATGAAAAAGACGCAGGCCCCGAGCGTACCTTCCAATCTGTAAGGGGCTGTAGGCATCGTTTATCATGGTCAAAACAAAATCATGACTGGACTCCGGGGTGGTTATTACGGGTATGTCTTCTGTTGATTCTGGTTTTGATTTAGGTTTATTTGGTAACATCGCTTCAACCACATGCTTGACCAACCGATATTCCTCGTTGCTGATAGGCAAGTTGGAGTAGGATGGAATGGCCTCTTCCACAGTACAGGAAGGGACATACATCAGTGTGGCGGTCACCGCTACCAGGTTTTGCAGCGCTTCTCGTCTTTTCATGATTCTAATTTAAAGCAACACTTTAATAGGGCACAGCACATTGGGGTCAATGTTCTGCGATTTCCCTGCTACGTGACACAAAGCCTTGAAGTAAGGGATCGGTCGGGTTTGGCCATTTGCATGAGATGACTTAGCATTAATGCATGAAATGTGTGTGTCCCAACTTAATCTCTCTTTGCGGTATTGTACTACTGCTCATCTCTTGTAGCCCCGCGCCAGACAACAATGGTCAGCAGCAGCCCAATCCTCCGGAGTTGAGCGAGGCCGAGCAAATTGTCCAAGCATCCATAGCAGCTCATGGAGGTCAGGATCGTTGGCAAGGTTTGACGGGTATCAAGTATGTAAAGACGGTAACCCTTTTTGATGCTGCGGGAAATGTAGAGACGTCTATGAAGCAATACCACGAGTATGTGCTCCATCCCAAAGTTTCAGGCAGTATCTCCTGGCAGTCCGGTGCTGATAGTATCAATATCATCTACGAAAGTGACCAGGCCTACCGGCTGGTGAATGGACAAATGGATTCCACCGCCAGTCCAGAAAGTGCGAAGAACACTTTTATGGCTGCTTACCACGTGCTCTTCCAACCCTTTTTGTTAGGAGGGGAAGGTGTTAGTCTTGCCTATGAGGGCGATGAGACGCTTGCCAACGGCAGTGAGGTACATGTCATTCGCCCTGAGTATGAGGACAGCAATGGTGACGAATGGTGGTACTACATTGACAAGGCGTCAAAGCTAGTTGTCGGGTATATGGTTTTTCATGTCGATCACCATGCTTACGTCTTGAACCTGGCTTACGACGATCAGACACCTATGGTGATGAACCGTCATCGCAAGAGCTATCGATCGGATAGAGCGCGCAATATCGAATATACCCGTGCCGAGTACTACTATGAGGATTATGAGATGACCTTTGCGGAGGCGTCAACAGCCATGTAACATATCGGGGTTTTGCACTTCAAGACGCCAGGTGGTGCCACCTTCTTCGCTGCGGAGATCACTTCTGAAGCGCGGTATATGTTCAATCAGGACCTGCGAACAGGACTAAGTATTATCTGGAATACCGGTCGCCCAGCCATGTTTATGATCGACAGAGAGGAGTTATCTCTTGATACGGGATGCATCATGTTCCTTACCGAGTATCATCGGGTCGATGATTTCGAGTTTGACGCAATGAACGTCGTACAGTTTAACCGCGAGTTTTATTGTGTCGAGCAAGATGATGCCGAGGTGGGTTGCCGGGGGATGCTCTTCTTTGGAGCTTTGAATATTCCGAAGGTTCAACTACCTGCTCATCAATTCCGCAGGTTCCAAGTCTTTTGGGACGCGCTGATGTTGGAAATGGAGGATGACGATGACTACAAGTACGAAATGCTACAGACGCTCTTGCGGCGCTTTCTTTTGTTGAGCCTACGTCTGTATCGAAAGCAGGAATTATACCTCACTCACGATCCTCCCGGCCTTACTTTGATTAGGACTTTTAACTATCTGGTTGAGAAGCACTTCAAGCAATTGACCAAAGTGGCAGACTATGCGGATTTACTTCACAAATCACCCAAGACCATCGCCAACACCTTTAGGAAGCACATCGACCAGTCGCCTTTGCAGGTTATCAATAATCGGCGCTTTTTAGAGGCCCGCCGCCAGTTGTTGTACACTGACAGGAGCGTGAAAGAGATTGCGAATGACATAAATTTCAAGGACGTACAGGCCTTCAGCCACTTTTTTCACGATCGGGAAGGCATTTCTCCGAAGGATTTTCGGAATCTTAGGGTTGGGGAAAAATGAACAACTCCTTGGGAATTATGAATTGAACAGAGGAAGATTATTGACCGTTTGTGATAAAGACGAGGGAATTATTTACAACAAACAGATGAAGACTTTGGAAAAAGCAACAATAGGCGGTGGCTGCTTCTGGTGTGTGGAGGCGGTCCTGCAACGATTGAATGGTGTGCAACAAGTGGTGAGTGGATATGCCGGTGGTAAGCATGCTAACCCGTCGTACCGAGAAGTTTGCTCAGGCCGAAGCGGTCACGCGGAGGTTGTGCAGGTAACCTTTGATCCTGAGGTCTTGAGTTATAGAGATCTGCTCACAGTGTTTATGACGACGCATGATCCGACCACACTCAATCGGCAGGGAGCTGATCAGGGTACGCAGTATCGGAGCACGATTATGTATCACAACGAAACCCAAAGGGACGTTGCCGAGTCGCTACTACAAGAACTTGGAGCTCACTTTCCGGAGCCCATTGTGACCGAGGTGGTGCCTTTGAAGGTCTTTTTTGAGGCCGAGGATTATCATCAGGACTATTATAATAATAATGGCACTCAGGGGTATTGCCAAGTGGTCATAGATCCCAAGGTTCAGAAGCTGAAGGCCCAGTACGCTGACAAATTAAAGCCGGAGGTGGCCTGAACCGAATGATTGGAACGTAGTTCTACTGATGGAGCATGATAAGACATTTGCTAAATCGCATTCCGGAGGGCTACACCAAAGGTTTATATCACGGGCGTCTTTAC
>JBCCXG010000570.1:0-4475 GCA_039191945.1 Bacteroidota bacterium | reverse complement strand
GTCAGATTATCTTTTCCAAGGCTTACGGCTTGGCCAGTCTGGAGTACCTCGTACCCAACACCATGGGCACGATCTACAACACGGCCTCTGTCTCCAAGCAGTTTAGCGCGATGGGGATCGTCCGCCTGGAGGAGCAGGGTCAGCTGTCTGTGGATGACGATATCCGCAAACACGTGCCGGAGTTGCCGGATTTTGGGGAGACCATTACGATTCGGCACATGCTCCATCATACCAGCGGCTTGCGCAGTCTCCATGCCTTGCTGGGATTGGCCGGATGGCGAGGAGATGATACCCGTACCAACGAGGACCTCCACCGACTACTGCTCCGGCAGACCGATCTCAATTTCAAGCCGGGCGATGAGTACCTCTATTGTAATACAGGCTACATGCTCATGGCCACGATTATTGAAAACGTCACGGGAGAGGCATTCACCGATTGGATGCGTGCCAATGTGTTCCTGCCGATAGGCATGGTCGATACATACGTAGAGGACAAGTACAATCGCGTGGTCGCCAACAATGCCACCAGCTATGATCTCGATGGCAATCAGTTTATTCGTGAGGTAGAGTATTGGGGGTATGTAGGCTCAGGCAATATGCACAGCACGACAGCCGACCTGCTCCGGTGGCTGCAGGGTTTTCACACCCCCCCTGCTGGATGGGAAAAGGCCTTTGAGCGGATGCAGACCTTGGACCCTTTCAACGACGGGACTCCTAACAACTACGCCTTTGGTGTGAGTATCAGCAACCATCTGGGTCGCAAGCGTGTCGGCCATGGCGGTTCGATTGGCGGATTTCGATCGAATATCGGTACCTATCCCGACGAAAAATTGAACATCGTGGTCTTGACCAATTTTGCTCAGGGCAATCCTGGCGGCAAGCTGTCAGCCATTGCGGAGATCTTGATGGAGGATCTTTCCGAGGAGGTCGACAATGAGAAGTATAAAACCAAAAAGCTGTCGACCGAGGAGCTGGAACCATACGAAGGCCAATTTTGGAACGATCGCAGCAAGCTTGCTCGCAAACTCTACGTTCGAAACGATACATTAAGGTATGCCCGATCGCAATTCAACGAAAGTCCGCTAGTTCCGATCGGCGACGATGCTTTCCGTATGGCTGAGACTCCCTCCAAAGTAGTGTTGCGATTTGACTTGAGTGCCAATCCCAGGACCATCACCTTTCTGGAAGGTGAGGCGTCTCCGGTGCTCATGCAGGAGTTGCCCGCCACGGAGGAGTCAGAAGCGGAGTTGGAGAGCTATGTAGGTACCTATTATGGGCCAGAGTTGGGCGTGGATTACAGCATCCATCAGGTGGATGGGAAGCTGAAGGCCTATCACACGCGCCACGGATGGATACCACTAAAGCGCGAGGCCAAGGATGTACTGATCGGCAGCTACCCAGTCAATGTACTTCAAATTCGCCGGGATGATAGCGGCGACATCCAAGGTCTGATGGTGACGAATGGCCGAGTCCGCAATATGTGGTTCGAGCGGCGGTGAGCCCCTTGCTTAATAGCGCTGCGCGTATTTCTTGAAGAACTCCTTTCGCTTCTCTATCCCCTCATAATAGAAAAAGGACTCCCCATCGATTCCTAAGGATCGGTTGAGCTCTATGCATTGTCTCAAGAGCTCAGGCTCGGCATAATAGTCGCCAACCCGTAGTAGGATGCCAGGAAACAGACGCTCCTGCTGCTGCTCCGTGAGGAAATGGAGTACATTGTTTTGCAACGTCTTTTGGTAGTTGTCGAAGTCGTAGCGATAGACCTGGGGAAGCAACTCGTCCACCCATCCATGTTTGACCCAAGCGGGCCAGTCCTGTAGATATTCATTTTGGCTCCAGGGGTAGATGCTGGGTGATAGGCTCACGGTAAGGGCAGGGTTGAGCGTCTTCACCTTTTGGTATAGCCGCCCGAGGAAATGGGTCAGCTGATTAGCACGCCACTGGACCCATGTGGAATCCTTGTCTTCAATGGGTACGTAGCTATGGGCTGCCTCAAAGCGTTGCAGGTTCTGCTCATTGTACCCGGCGAGGGTGGGCATCGCGGGGAGGCGATCATCCCCTTGGATACCGTCAATCTCGTATTTAATGACTGCTTCAGCGATCAGATCGATGAGGAAATCCTGTACCTCGGTATCCAGGGCATTCCACCAATAAAAGCCATTCTTTTCAGCAGGATTGCCTTCTTTATTCAACGCGATCCATTCGGGTCGCCTGGCTTCCAGCGCGGGATTTCCTTCGTCTTGGTAGCGATAGGAGAACCCAAATTCAAACCATAGGATCACACGAATTCCCTTGGGTCGAGCGTGATCGATCAGGTACTGAATAGGGTCAAAGTTTTCGAATTGTGGATCGACCGGTGTACCAAAGGTCTTTCCCATTAGTGCGCTTTGGTATTGGGTATAGCCCCGATTCCATCCGACCACGTAAATCGTGTTGAACGCATAAGTCTCACAGTCTTCAATCACCTCATCGAGGCCCTCTGCGGTAAACATAGCATCACTTACCACGTTGGTCAGCCAAAAGGCCCGAACGGGTTCCTGCGCCCTCAATGAGCAGACAATCAGAAATAAGCCAAAGAACAACTTCGTTTTCATACCTTCTTCACCTTAGATTAGTCGGAGGTGCAATAATGTCTAGAACGCTTGTGACAATCCAAACATGAGACTACTTCTTATTCTTTTCGTCTGCCTGTTGCTTTCTTGTGATGCAGAAAAAGCGACGGTAGATTCCACCAAGCCCTGGACCTACTGGTGGTGGATGGGCAGTGCCGTAGACAGCGCCAATATTATACGCCATTTGGATGACTTCCAGCATGCCGGCCTAGGCGGGGCACATATTATACCCATTTATGGCGTCGAGGGCTACGAAGCCCAATTCAAGTCCTTCTTGTCAGAAGATTGGATGTGCCTGGTGCACTTTACGATAAAGGAAGCCGAAAAGCGAGGTCTGGGCATCGATGTGACCATGGGTACAGGTTGGCCCTTTGGCGGGCCGTGGATTCACGGGGAGCACGCCGCGAAACGGTTGAGGCGCTACAAACGTTCGTTGGCTTCATCGCTTGACCTCCAGGGCTGGATTCGAGATGTGCTTGAAGATCCGCAGGTCAAGTTCGTGGGCGGTGTGGCCCAACGTGATTCGTCGCGAATAAATCTGCTGGTCGATGAGAGCAATCTACTCACCACAACGTTACCTGAAGGTGGAAAGTGGGAAGTCTGGTTGGCCACGCTGGAGCCAACGGGTCAAAAAGTAAAACGGGCCGCACCCGGTGGTGAGGGGTTTGTGTTGGATTACTTTGATCGTGGCGGCTTCGATCAATACGCCGCATATTTTGATTCTGTTTTCTCAGCTTCGGAGTGGTCCCTGGCGCCAAGAGCTTTCTACCATGACTCTTACGAAACTTATCGCGCCAACTGGACCGAGGCCTTCCCTGAGCGTTTCGAGGCGATCCATGGATATGACATTGTCCCCTTGCTGCCTATGCTGGATGACGCCGCCAGCGAGGGGAGGTCAGCCCTGATGCATGACTTGAGAGCCACATTGTCGGAGCTACTTTATCGAGATTTTGCTACACCTTGGACCCAGTGGAGTACTGATAAGGGCCGTCTTTCCAGATATCAGGCGCACGGATCTCCAGGTAACTTGCTGGATTTGTACGCTTTGTCGGATATTCCGGAGACGGAGTCTTTTGGTTGCAGTGCGTTGGGTATCCCTGGCTTGTCGTGTGATGAAGACTTCCAACCGGAGCGGTTTGGCCGGCCCAATCCGCTGACCATGAAGTTTGCTTCTTCACCAGCTCATCTTTATGGCAAGCCGCTTGTGAGCTCCGAAACTGCGACTTGGCTTGGCAATCACTTTAAGGTCTCGCTTCGGGGGATCAAACCTCAGGTGGATGAGCTATTCGTTGCGGGTATTAACCATATCTTTTTTCACGGGACAACCTATTCGCCTTTGGAGGAGAACTATCCCGGCTGGCTTTTTTACGCATCCACAAACTTTGGTCCTTCTTCCCACTTTTATGACGAACTACCGTTGCTGAACAGCTACATTCAACGCTGCCAGAAACCCCTGCAGGAAAGCCAAGCCGATACCGATATATTGCTTTATTTCCCGATCAGTGATCTCTGGACCCAAACCGAAGGGGAGCACTTATTGCTGTTGGATGTTCACCATGCGGAGGAGTGGTTTGAGTCCACACCCTTTGGCGAGACGGCGGCGCTGTTGCAGCGACAGGGTTATCAATTCGACTACATTTCTGACCGGCAGCTTTCCGAGCTACGGGTGACTTCCTCTGATAAGCTCACGGCTGGGGCGGGGGCGTATGAAGTTGTGATTTTGCCAAAAATGGGAGTCATACCGCAAGGGACCCTCAGCCGCCTGATCGAGCTTGAGAAGCAAGGTGCGAACCTTCTCTTCGTAGATCAAGTACCCAAAAGGTACGCAGGCTGGCGAGATACTGATAAAACATTCTCTGGGGG
>JBCCXG010000569.1:0-4483 GCA_039191945.1 Bacteroidota bacterium | reverse complement strand
GGAAAAAAGCGCCCTCTATCTCATTGACCTGCTCATAGAGCCGCTCGGCCAGTAATAGGGCCGTATCCGTCTCGGCTATAAATTCCTCGTCATAAGACTCATCGTAGATATTGGGGACGATCTGCCACCAGTAGTTGAGCCCTTGTAGAAAGTAGGGAAGTGGGTGCCATCCGTATTGCTTCTTGAGGGCAATGAACCCTCGCTTAGCCCTTTCAAACTTGAAGTCATACATGTCCTCAATGGCTTCGGAGGCCTCAAACTGGACATGTGGATTGGTCAGGATACTGTTATTGGCACTGTCTACGGGTACCATCCACTGCTGTGCGGATAAAGACCCACCGAGTGCCACCAGCACCACGAGACTGGTTAGATACTTCAATGAATACACCTTTGAATGACCTAAAAACCGTTGCATATTGTCAGTGGCCGAGATACAAATGTATGAAGTTGATTAGAGTCCATCCAAGCGCTATCACCGGCTTTCTTCACGATATAGGAACAACGCATTTTGTCGCCAACTGTTGCCAAATATGGATCAGCACGCTCAAGCCTTTAACGACTCAGCACGTTTTTCGAGGAGAGCACCTGTGTCCACGACGGGGTAGAGCTCAGCATACGATAGCACCTCCTGCATCGTCACCCGACGCAAAATATGCTTGCGCCGAATCTCCTGTGAGTTAGCAAGGCCTGCCGCTGCGAGCATCTCCACAAAGGCATCCAGCGTGTTCTGGTGGAAGTTGGCCACCCGTTCCCGTTTGTTGGCAGGGTCCAACCCTTTCATCAACACCGCATCTTGCGTAGCTACTCCCGTGGGGCAAGTATTGCTATGGCACTGCAGCGCCTGTATGCAGCCCACGGCCATCATCATGGCCCTCGCACTGTAGCAAACGTCAGCGCCCAAAGCGATCGCTCGGATCATATGAAAAGCAGAAATGATCTTACCCGCCGCGAGTAGCTTAACGTCCTTGCGTAGGTCAAATCCTTTTAGGGTATCGTGCACGAAGGCAAGACCATCTCGCAAAGGCATACCCAGCGAATTGGAAAACTCAACCGGAGCTGCTCCAGTGCCACCCTCTGCCCCATCAACCGTGATGAAGTCGGGCTTGATACCGGTGGCTAGCATCGCCTCACACACTTCGACAAACTCTCTACGATTTCCCACACACAACTTGAATCCGATGGGCTTACCACCTGACAGCTTGCGGAGCTCCTGAATGAATGACATCATTTCCATGGGATTGGTGAAGGCGGTGTGATAGGGGGGCGAGGCCACGGTAGTTCCGACCTGGACGTTTCGTATGGCAGCAATCTCCGGGGTATTCTTTCCTGCGGGCAGGATGCCTCCGTGCCCGGGCTTGGCCCCTTGCGACAACTTCACCTCCACCATTTTCACTTCGGGCCGGGTCGCATTTTTGGCAAAGAGCTCCGGATCAAAACGGCCTTCCAAATCCCGACAACCAAAATAACCTGTGCCGACCTGCCATATCAAATCTCCTCCGGGCTCCAGATGATAGGTACTGATTCCCCCTTCGCCCGTGTTGTGCGCAAATCGCCCGTCCTTCGCACCGCCATTGAGCGCGAGCACCGCGTTCTTGCTCAAGGAGCCGAAGCTCATCGCTGAGATATTCAAGACGCTACTACTGTAGGGTTGCTGGCAATCGGGACCTCCAATCACCACCCGAGGATCGTGGTCCATTTCCTCAAAGGTCTTAGGGTACATCGAATGCTCCATCCACTCATAGCCGGTATTGTAGACATCCATCTGTGTCCCAAATGGCGTGGTATCGTTCACGGATTTGGCTCGTTGGTAGATCAGCGACCGAAAGATGCGATTGATCGGGCGGCCCTCCGTGTCGGTCTCGACGAAATATTGCATGATCTCGGGTCTTATGTTCTCGAGCAGGTACCGGCCGTGACCGATGATCGGAAAGTTTCGACGAATCGCCTGCTTCTTTTGGAGCACATCACTGACGCCTATGACAAACAAGGGGCCAATCAGCAGGAACAAACCCCAGACCGGCGTGACCCACACGGAAACCGCCACCGTCGTCGCAATGACCAAAAATGAGATCAGGAAAAAGGCGGGTCTTGCTTTCATATGAAGTTTATAAATACGTTGTTTAGCAACTTACACTAGTGGTCAGACAAAGACCAGTAATCGAGGCAAGATAAAGCCTTCCGAAAAAACGAGGTGTGAAGTCCAAATGCCATTGTAGGAAAAGCGACAGAAGCCATTTTTAAGTGATGTTGCAAACATTTGTTAAAAGCCGAAAACGAAATGGGCCGAAAACGTTTATTGTGCATTAATTGCTAATTTCGCAGCGAGGAAAATAGTACAATGGGATATCAGAAGATTAATGTCTTAGCGGGTTGGGCCGCTTTTTTATTCTCACTCATTATTTACACGGTCACGGTCGAAGAAACAGCGAGTTTTTGGGATTGCGGGGAATTCATCGCCACCGCATACAAACTAGAAGTGCCACACCCTCCAGGTGCTCCCTTTTTCCTCTTGACAGGTAGAATGTTCTCCATGCTAGCCATGGGTGATGTCGAGCAAGTTGCCTATTGGGTCAACATCTTGAGTGTGCTATCTGCGGCCTTTACTATCCTCTTCCTATTTTGGTCGATCACGCACCTGGCAAAGAAAGTGCTAAAAGCGAAAGATGGCGAGGAGTCCTTAGGTCAAACCATAGCCATTATCGGAGCAGGAGTCGTAGGGGCGCTCACCTGCACTTTCTCAGACTCGTTTTGGTTTTCGGCAGTAGAAGCGGAGGTGTACGCAATGTCTTCTTTCTTCACTGCGTTTGTTTTCTGGGCGATACTGAAGTGGGAAAACATCCAGGATGAGAGCACCGGCAATAAATGGCTCATCCTCATTGCCTACATGATGGGATTGTCCATCGGTGTGCACCTGTTGAATCTTGTGACGATCCCGGCGCTTGCATTAATCGTCTTGTTCAAGTACCGACCGGAATTCACCCGTATCCAGCTGATTGGTACCCTGGCTGTATCTGCCGCGATCATCATTGTGATCATGGTCGGGATTATCCCTGGATTGCCATCGATTGCTGGATCTTTCGAGATCTTTTTCGTGAATAACATCGGGCTGCCCTTTGGGTCCGGCCTCATCACTTTCTTGCTGCTCGGCTTTGGAGGTCTGATTTATGGGATCATCTACTCCGAAAGGAATAAGAAGCTTATCCTGAACAACGCTCTGCTTTGTTTGACTTTTATTCTCATCGGCTACTCCTCCTACATGGTGGTACTGATCCGATCCAACTACGATACCCCCATCGATGAAAACGACCCGGAGAGCCTCCTGCAGTACGTATCGTACCTGAAGCGTGAGCAGTATGGCAACCGGCCACTCTTCAAAGGGCAGTACTACACTGCGGACCTCATCCGCCAGGAAAAGGGAGCTCCGGTGTACAAGAGAGGAGAGGACGAATACGAAATCAAGGACTGGAAAGTGGAGTATGTCTATGACCCACAACATACCACGATCTTGCCCCGGATGTACAGCAAGAGCCCCGATGGCGGCCATCAGCGCCGCTATCGAGAGATCATGGGGCTGAGGGACGGAGAGAAGCCCTCCTTTTCTGACAACATCGTGTATATGGTGAAGCACCAGCTGGGGCACATGTACTTTCGCTATTTCATGTGGAATTTCTCAGGTCGGGCATCGGACATACAGGATGCGCAATGGGTCGGCCTGGCTAATGCCTTCGAGAAGCTCCCTCCCGAGCTGGCCAACAACAAAGGAAGAAACATCTACTATGCCCTGCCGCTGCTCCTTGGGCTGCTAGGCATGTTCATCCAATACAAAAACAATCCCCGATACTTCGGGGTGACACTCCTGCTGTTCTTCCTGACCGGTGCCGCGCTGGTGCTGTACCTCAACTCTCCCCCGATCGAACCAAGAGAGAGGGATTACATCTACGCGGGATCTTATTATGTCTTTGCCATATGGGTCGGATTTGGTGTCCTCACCCTGTTTGAGTGGCTATCCAAAGTGATCGATCCGAAGGTAGCTGCGGTGGCAGGTACACTATTGGGGCTGGGGATCCCTACGCTGATGGCCAGCCAAAACTGGGATGACCATGATCGCTCAGGGAGATTCTTCAGTGTGGATGCCGCCAAAAACTACCTGGACAGTTGTGCTCCGAATGCGATATTATTCACCGGTGGGGACAATGATACCTTCCCGCTTTGGTACGTGCAAGAGGTGGAAGGCTACCGTACGGACGTGCGAGTGGTGGTCCTCAGCTACTTCAACACCGATTGGTACATCGAGCAGATGATGAGGACCGCCTACGAATCCGAGCCTTTACCCTTTGGGCTGACTTTGGACCACTATCAGCAGGGAGGGCTCAATGATTATCTCCCCGTCGTAGAAAGTCAAAACCTGCAAGGCAAAGCGATCAATGCTCGCCTGTACATGGATCTGGTGAAGCAAGAACACCCGGCGCTGAAGGTGCCTACG
>JBCCXG010000568.1:0-4501 GCA_039191945.1 Bacteroidota bacterium | reverse complement strand
GTGCATTTCCGCTATTTGTCATCAATGAGCCAGATAGCGTCCGAAGTTAACGCTATTGCCCGCGATTACGAAAGACTTTAATGAGGTCACTAATATCAAGGATTCGATAGTCAGCAATCTCTTCCAGTATCTTGTCTATTTCAGATTCCGACCATGTCAAACGGTCCAGAAGATTGGTCACGCTCATGTGTTCCAAGAATACCTTTGAACTAGGATCCAAGAAAGTCAGACCACTATAGTTCTGAATAACGACAGTAGATTTTTCAGTCACGCCAGTTTGGTTTTGTGTGGTTTAGGGAAAGATGAAGCTACTGTAAAGTTTCCTATTCCAGAAATTTACAGTAGCAGATTATTGGAATATCCATATAATCCCTTTGGTATGTGCAAAAAATGGAATAGGGTTCTCGTGCAAGTAATGGATAGCAAGAAAGTTGCTGGAGCTCGTATTCGGCACTAATCTTGAGGTGCGACACGGCTGGGAACTACTTGGCAGCTATTGTAATTATCATAGGACTTAACCCACAAGAAAGATGAAGGAACAAAAGGTGGTTGTGACTGGTATGGGCGCACTGACGCCTATTGGCAACAATGTGTCGTCTTTTTTAGAAGGACTGAAAAACGGCGTTTCCGGAGCGCAAAGCATTACTTATTTCGATACAGAGAAGTTCAAAACACGTTTTGCTTGCGAGTTGAAGGGCTTTAACATCAAGGACCACTTAGATCGTAAGGAGATCCGAACAAACGATCCTTATCTACAATATGCCCTGGTGAGCACCCAAGAAGCATTGGACGATGCGGCTTTTGATTTTGAGAAGCTCGATATGGAACGGGTGGGTGTAATCTGGGGTACAGGTAACGGTGGCATCCAGTCCTTTTACGATGAAGTACTTGAGTTTGCGGGTGGCGACGGCACTCCGAGGTACAATCCGTATTTTGTACCCAAGATCATTGTGAATATGGCGTCTGGCGTCATTTCAATAAAGTACGGATTTAAGGGAATTTCCTTCACCCCGGTCAGTGCATGCGCCACGGGAAATAGTGCGATCATCGAAGCGGCCAACAATATCAAATGGGGCAAGGCGGATGTCATCGTCGTAGGTGGGTCTGACGCTGCCATCAGTCCAGCAGGCATCGCGGGCTTTAACGCAAATAAGGCATTGAGCACTCGCAATGAGCATCCAGCGACCGCTTCGAGGCCTTTCGACCAAGACCGGGATGGCTTTGTGATGGGTGAGGGGTCAGGTACCTTGATCTTGGAGAGTCTTGCACACGCGGAAAAAAGAGGCGCGAAAGTCTATGCGGAAGTAGCGGGTGGCGCCATGACCAGCGATGCTTATCATCTCACGGCGACGCATCCTGAAGGTGAGGGCGCTCAACGTGCCATGCGCCTTGGACTGCAGGAGGCTGAGCTCTCCATAGAGGATGTGGACTATATCAATGTGCATGCGACCTCTACACCGATGGGAGATATGAGCGAACTCAAGGCGATCAGCGCGGCGGTGAATGGCGCTTCGCCGAAGATCAGCGCGACCAAGTCAATGACGGGTCACTTGCTTGGGGCGGCAGGCTGTATTGAAGCCATTGCTTCGATTTTGGCTATCAACCATTCGTTTGTACCACCTACGATCAATACGGAAAATCTCGATGAAAATACCCCGGAGGGATTGGACTTAGTGCTTGGTGAGGCGCAGGGCCAGGAGGTGAATGTGGTGATGAGTAACACCTTTGGGTTTGGGGGGCATAATGCGATTGCCCTTTTCCGGAAGTTTAAAAGCTAGCTGCAGATCAATTTGATGATTGCAACAGGCCTTCCGGACTTGTCAGATTATGCCAAGTAAGACTTCCGTACTACTCGCTCTTCTGCGAATTTCGTCTTGTGCACGATTCGTCGCACTTTGAAGTAGGCAACTTCCTCAGTCATTTGATCCAACACCTCATCAGGATTGATCACGAAAATATCCTCAGCTGAGATCAAATGTGTATCGTTTTCGAATGAAATAGAAGAAGAAATGGTCTCGGCGTTCTCGATTACAAGTTCTTGGCTGTCGGTGTTAGGGCTTAGGGCGTTAGGAGCGTTGTTAGTTGTTTCGGGAAGACTTTGAGCGATACCTTGGCTAGCAAGGATCAGCAATACTGCGATGATGATGTACTTCAAAGTGTCTGTCAATTTTGTTGGTTCCATTTGTCTAGTCTTTATGTCGATGTTTCGTTGATGTCTGGTTCGAAGTAAGGCATAATATGAAAGGGGCAGACCTGAGTTTCGACGAATGATCTGATTTTGTCGATTTCGGAAAAAAATCGTCGGTCAATAGATTTTTGGTAGGAAAAAGGGGACCCATGGGTACCGAACCCTTATATATAAAGGCGGGGTCATATTTCTATGCTTTGCACTCCATCTTGCCCCTTATTGCCAGGAAACGGCATTTTTTAATCAATGGCCGTTTGAGTAATGAAGGTTTATCGAGGCGATTTTACAATTCATCGGGAGAATGACTCCAAAAATCGAGTAGCACCTGAGAAGCTGACTGTACTATGACAATTTTGTATTGCTGGAAATTAAGAGTGAGACAAGCAGAGGGAACTTCCAAAGGTGGTTCTCTCTCTTTTTTTATACCCAGCGTACCTGCTTATCGAATAAAACTACCCATTCATCGAAAGAATTTGTCCAACCGCAGCGCACCAACGCATTTTCGTAAAGGTTTTCAACGGGTATACAACAAGCATAGACAATATTTAGATTCAACCAGTTTTAGACCAAAGGCCGTGACTCAATGTAGTTTCGGCCTTTTTTTATGCGTTTTCTTTCAAGCTCCCCCTACTGCTCCGAAGTAGTCGAATGTTCCCATTCACGCGCCTAAAAACGTGGCTCAATGCCCTTCCTTTCAACGTATTGCTCATAACTGATACTTTCGCCAGGATTACTTTTTACTGTTTTAACGACCGCCATGCTTAAGACAATATTCGCCGGATCTATCTCAGGATTGACAAGGCTAGTGGTTTTCTCCATGATCCTTGCTTCTTTCGTTCAAAAGACAAATGCCCAATCAGCCGCATTTACTTCAGATCTTGTCATGGATAGGAATTGTGGCGCGGATATCGTTGATTTCACCATCACTGACGAGATGGGTATCACGACGGTCAAGTGGGAGTTTGGCAATGGAGAGCCTGACCTCGACGATGCCTTTGTGGCGAACGGTAGCGACGTAGATGCTTCCTCTACCTATATCACGGCGGGGACTTACACCATCACCTTGACGATCAATGAAGGGCAACCAACTGAAGACATACAAACGCTGGACATCACGATCTTCGATGCACCAGAGCCAGTATTTGAGGTGACTGACGGATCGAACGAAGGATGTTTGTCGCCGGGAATGGTCGTCAACTTTGACTACACGTCAGATCCAACGGACATTGTGCAATGGTCCTACAACTTTGGTGATGGGACGACGACTGTATATACCGCCGCGGGTGGTAGCGACGGAGACGTTAGTCATACTTACACCTCACATGGCATATACAATGTGTTTCTTGAGGTGACAGACATCAACGGATGTGTCAGTTCTTTTTTCGAGCCACAGTATGTGATCGCCAATGCTACCCCTACCGCAGCCATGACCGTAGGCACCCCAGCTTCCTGTGACCTACCAATTGATATCACTTTCACCGATAACTCAACCGTTTCGAACACTACGAATCCTGACAATGATATTGCCTTCCGTACCTGGACTTTTGTGAAGGATCCTACCGGGACGGAGGACACCGTAGCGCAGAGCAGTGACCAAAATCCTACAATTACCTTCGAGGAGTTCGCTACCTATAGAGCCATATTGATTGTACAGACCTCACCCGGGCTTTGTGCTGATACGGTCACGCAAGACTTCACCCTGGTACAAAATACGGTTGACTTCCTTCCAGCGAGCGCTACCACCTCTTGTGTCAACGAGGCAATCAGTTTTCAGGATAACTCGACTGATGGAAGTGGTACCCCCTCCGCTTACCTTTGGGACTTTGGGGATGGCAATACGAGTGCTGACCAGGATCCCTCTTATGCTTATTCCATGGCGGGCACCTTTGACGTGAGCCTAACCGTCACTTTTGCGGACGGATGCCAGAAGACCCTCGAAAAGGAGAGCTTGATTGTCATCAATCCCGATCTCAATGCGGCGATTGCAGTGGATGTCGAAGAGTCCTGCGAGCCCTTTACGGCCAACTTTACGGCAACCCCTGCGACCGGTATTCAATACCAGTGGGATTTTGAATACGATGGGACGACACCTGCCTTCGATGTGACATCGACCGCGAATACAGCTTCCTATGCGTACGTTGCCAATGGTACTTACTCCGTTTTGCTCAGAACTACTTCCAGTGATGGTTGCGTAGAAGATGTTGTTGCCGACGATTTGATTGAGGTAGGTACTCCCAATCTTGACTTTACGGTCCCTGATCTGGAGCGAGAAGGTTGTGTTGGCACGATCGCTAATTTCGATGCCTCTGCGAC
>JBCCXG010000567.1:0-4511 GCA_039191945.1 Bacteroidota bacterium | reverse complement strand
GCTTGTCACTAGCTGGCGAGTCAGTTGGAAATACTCTTTGGTTTTGGAGACCGCTTTAAAGAACCGATCAAAGGTGATCGGCTTGAGCAAATAGTCCATCACGTCGAGCTGATAACTCTCGAGGGCGTAACTTGAGTAGGCCGTTGTGAAGATGACCATTGGCAAGTTAGAGGTGGACTTCAGGTAATCAATGCCATTGATCACGGGTGTTTGGATGTCCAAAAAGATGAGATCGATGGACTTCCGCTCGAGTAAAACGCTAAGCTCGATGGGGTTGTTGGCTTCTGCTACCAACTCAAGAAAGTCAACCTTGTGGATGTAATCCACGACAATCTCCCGAGCAAGCGGCTCATCGTCTATTACTGCACATTTGATCATGACTCTACGAGGACAATTTCGGAGGCTAGCTGCTCCCGCAATCGGAGGCGTAGCTTCACAAGGTGCACACCATCTCTTTTTTCAACGGTCAGTTGATGTTGTTTGGGGTAGATCAATTCTAATCGTCTTTGGGCGTTCTTCAGCCCCAAGCCTCCGTATTTGACCACCTCCCTCGAAGCGGAAGAGTCATAGCTATTGGAGATATGAAAAGTGAGCTCATTTCCCTGAAGGGTCTGTTCTAGTCTAATCCAATTCAGTTGATTCTTTCCTTGAGAGACATGCTTAAAGGCATTTTCTATGAAAGGCATGAGAATAAAAGGGGCAATGGTCAGGTTTCCTTTGTAAGTCTGCAATAGATTCACCTTGACTTCATGCTCGGTCTCTAGCCTTAACTTTTGCAATTCAATAAAGCTGTCCAAGTAGGCGAGTTCTCTGTTTAGAGGGATCTGACCTTCATTGCACTCGTACAATTGATAACGCAGCAGGCCAGAAAATTTAGCTAGGGCTTCGGAAGCCAGGGTAGTATTCTTATTGATCAGAACAAAAATCGAATTGATGGTATTGAAGAGAAAATGCGGATTGAATTGAGACTTAAGGAACTTCAATTCTGTTTCCAATTTCTCTTTTTCCAGTTCCTGCTGACGCCTTTGTGACTCTATCCAGTTTTTGGACAATTTGATACTCATACCTAACGTCATGCTCGCCAGGCTGGACCCAAAAGCATTGTTCTTTAGCAGCACCCACTGACTGTCTACATTAAAAAGCGTGGTCACCGCTTCACCGGCCACCCAGGCAGACAGGTGGTAACCACCCAGGATGCAGAACGATACTATCATGATGGTCGCAGCAAGGAGCACAAGGACGTGCACGTACTTGCGCTGCTCCAAAAACCGGGGAATCAGGTAGTACAAACAGAAGTAGACCCCCAGCGCCTGGAAGAGGACATAGGAGCTGTACTTGATCAAGTAGGGTGTGTTCTGCAAGGTTCGAAAAATAGCGGTCATGCTCTCTTCATGGAGGCTCCACCAGAGGTAGTGATAGGCCGCCCAAAAGAAGAGATGGTGCAGTTTGAACTTGGTGAACCAACCGAAGGACGTTAGGGTACTTGCCATCAATCGCTAAATCTAACGGAATGGGGGCTTTTTAGTCGGCCGACGCATGACTACATCCAGGTCATATTGACGAAAAGACCGCTTTCATTGACGAACGGTATAGAAAATGGCTAACCCCTTGGTTTTTAGAGGGCCATGGCAAAATCCCCTTTTGTCAATGGAAGTAGACCATTGGTCAATCCAAGTTGAATAGGCTTGGGAGTCAAGGGTTATTTGGCCTGAACATTTAGAAACTAAACGGATATGTTGCGATTTTTTCTTTCTCTAGGCATGTATCTAGCCATGTTGTCCCTGCATGCCCAAGTAAGTGGCCACCTCGTCGATCCAAGTGGCGAACCCGTTCCGTTCGCCAACGTGCTCCTACTAGATCCAAGCGATTCCTCCATGATCGCAGGGCAAGTGAGTGATCTGAGTGGTCATTTCCAAATCGACGTTGTTGGGGGAGACCAATACCTCTTGAGCATTGGACTGCTAGGTTTTAAGAATTGGTATTCCTACCCGTTTGTCTTGGATGCTCAACACTCCGAAAAAGACTTTGGGACGTTGACACTAGAGGAGGACGTGACTTTACTTCAAGGGGTGGAGGTCACTTCTGAGCGCATGCAGATCGAGCAAACGATCGAAGGCACCATCGTGAATGTCCAAAGTAGCATGGCCTCCACAGGAAGTACCGCCCTCCAGGTACTAGAGCGTGCACCGGGTGTGGTACTGGACCGGAGGTACAACAACTTGACGCTAAATGGGCAGAGTGGCACACTGATCATGGTCAATGGTAGGCCCTTGCGTATGTCCCAAGCTGAAATAGTCAATATGCTGAGTGGGATGAGCGCCGATAACCTCGAGTCAGTCGAGCTGCTCACCAATCCATCAGCGAAGTACGATGTGGATGGAGGTGCGGGTATCATCAACCTCAAGCTCAAAAAGAACGAGGAGCAAGGTATCAATGGGTCGGTCGCTGTGACAGGTGGGTATGGTTGGGGACCTAAGGAAACCTTCGCCCTAAGTTTGAATCGGAGAGATGGCGGTACCAACTACTACATGACTTACGCCCTGAATCACGACGATAGTTTCTCGGACTTTGATGCCCTGGGTTATGTGAGTAGTCCCGTGATCGGGGGTCGCCAGGATTTTCACTTCATCAACAATTCCGCCGTCGCCACCTTAAGCCACAATGCACAACTGGGATTTGAACATGATTTTGACAAAGGTTGGGTGATCGGACTCAACTCGCTTTACAATCAATCCACCGTCCGTACGTCGATTCGGAACGACGCTGCCTACTTTTATCCGAATGGTGAAGAGCTACATGCGGACATTCAGGTGCAGGGAAGAGCGCCGACGCACAATCTGAGCACCACTCTTTTTGCTGAGAAAGCACTCGACAAAGGTGGAAAACTAAGCGCGGACGTTGATTACCTAATTTATCGAAGTACTTCACCGACGCAAGTAGAGAGTGGGTACCTGGACGAAAGGGCCGAAAGCATCCAACCGGAAGGTCAATTTTTCGTCACGGGCAATAGGGGTGAGAGCGTCACCGACATTCGGGTGGCTGTCGCCAAGCTGGATTACTCCCAGCAGCTATCCCCCTTCTGGAGGGTAGACGCCGGGGCCAAAGGGTCCCTCTCTCAAACTGAAAACGACGCTTACATTGACCGATGGGAAAATGATCAATGGGTGAGAGACCATCGCAACGTCAATGACCAGGAGATTATAGAAAACATCGGAGCGGCCTATGTCTCATTCAACTATCAGCTCGATTCGGCAACGCAACTCACGGCTGGCGTGCGATATGAACATTGGCAGCGAGATTTTAGTGACAACACCCCGGACAGTCACTTTGGGAAGTTTTTCCCATCCGTTTTCTTGAGCCGCACGCTTTCGGAACACGGGTCATGGCAGATGGCCTACAACCGGCGCATCACACGTCCAGGATTTGGAGATCTGACGACATTTCTCCGATACAATGGCCCTTTTTCGGTATTTACCGGCACTCCCAGCTTGCGGCCAGCCATCTCAGACCATTTCAAAGTGAGCTATAGCCTTCGTGACAAAAACTTTGCGTTGTTGTATAGCTACGAAGCCAATCCGATCGCTCGATACCAGGTAGTGACCAATAAAGCAGGCGACCTCAATTTGATCACTCCTCAAAACTTGGCCTACATTGCGTCTTATGGAGTTCAATCCCATGTGCCGGTAGATCTGGCCCCTTGGTGGACGCTGACCCTGGGAGGGACCTTTCACTGGAGAAGGTTTGAGGTAGTGCACACGGTCGCTCCCAAAAAGAAGTCCTACCTGACGGCCAACCTCTACGGAAGTCAGGAATTTACGCTACCCCAAAACATACAAATAGAGCTCTCCGGCTTCTTCAATGCTGCCCACTACAACGGAAGTGTGAAGAATAGTCACTTTGGCATGCTCAATGCAGGCGTGAAAAAGGAGCTTGGCCATCACAGCAGCCTGCAATTCACCGTAACGGACCTGCTCAAGACGATGAAAATCAGGTTCATCTACGGGGAGCTGACGCAAGAAGCCTGGGATTCGAACACCTCGGGGACCTACCATGCGGAATCGGCCAACAATCGCATTTTTAAGCTGACCTATTTCAAACGGTTTGGCGACAACGAAATGAAAGGGCGCCGGAAGCGTAAGCTAGGCGCTGAAGAAGAAAGAAATCGAATGCAATAGCGGTGTTCAGTCATTCGAAGGAGGAACCATCCTCGACATACTTATGAACAGGTAAAGTTGTCGTGTTGACAAAAAAGAATAGATCTCGATCATTCTCCCTAAGAGATTCTTCCCATCATGCGGCACTCCCGACCGTGAAACACTACGGATAGGAAGCTGCTCTTAAGGCAGGGACCCCCGGAATGCATACGATCGGCCAGATTCTGGGCTTATCCTATGATATTCTTTGATCCGTCGAGCATTCCGACGGATTGGATCTTACTCCAACGTCTCCTCTAACCACTGGTAAAACTCCCGCTGCCAGATCACGCCGTTTTGAGCACTGAGCACCCAGTG
>JBCCXG010000566.1:0-4516 GCA_039191945.1 Bacteroidota bacterium | reverse complement strand
TTGATCAGCTCATGCGCTTCAGGCAAATGAATACTGGTGGTGCCATCCTCCTTCCACATAAAACCTATGGCATCCAATCTAATGGCCTTGGCACCGTGCGACGCGTAAAACAGCAGCAGGTCCAATATCCGCAACATCACCTGTGGATGGGCATAATTGAGATCTACCTGATCGCAAGAAAATGTGGTCCAGACCCGCTTGTCGTTGAATTGATGCAGCAAGGGGCTGGTTCTTGGACGTGTCACGAGATCGAGGTTTTTGAAATCAGTCCCGTCAATAAAAAAATCTTTGTACTCCCTAGCATCCGCAAGGTATTTTTGAAACCACTCAGACTCAGCTGACATCTGGTTAATGACCGCGTCAAACATAAGGTCGAAGCTGCCAGTGAATGCCCTGACCGCATCCCAATCTCCGAGGTCTGATCGTACCTGGTAGTAATCAATGACGGAGAAGCCATCATCCGAAGAGTACGGATAAAACGGCAAAAGATGGACGAGGGTCACGACCTCACGTAAATGCTCATCCAAGAATGCACGCAACGTCTGAAGCTTGGGGATGTCCGTCTCAGCTACCTGATCTCCGTAGGTAATCAAAGCAACATCACGCTCAGTCAACGATTGGTGAGCCCTTGTAGGATTCTCATACCCCTGCCATAGGGCTTCAATCGCGGGAATCATATCATCTACGGCTTCGGGTGGGTAAACCCTCAGCAGATGAGACCTAACCTCTTCAATAGCACTCATACGAACAGGTACTTGATGCTTATGCTGATGAGCACCATCGCCACGAAAGACACTAGCAAGATGATCACGTCACTTCTGCGAACCTCCTCCCTGAGATTTTCTGCGGCTGGCTCGGCTTCCTTCTTCGAGCTGAAAGACACCGCGTAGGCTATACCAAAGGCAATGGCCGCACCTACAAAATTCCACCAAAACCAAAACAATTGATCGCCAACGACTAACCACAAAAAGACGTTGGTTCCTACCCCAAGTACCAGACCGAGATTCATGGCTCGTCCCCCAATGCGGGGGAACCTAAGGGCCGCCACGAAAGTCGCCAAAATAGGGCCATAAAACACAGAGCCCACTTTGTTGATCGCTTCAATTACCGTATCGGCAATATTTCCAGAGAAGAAAGCCAGGACAACACAGACCCCTCCCCAAAAAAGTGATGACCACTTCGAGTACTTCACGTAAGTATCCGTGTCGACCTCTCTATTGCCCACCAAGATATCTTCGGTCGTGACGGCGCTGAGGGAATTGATGGCAGAACTCAGGGAACTCATCGCCGCCGAGAGTATGGCAACAATGAGTAAGCCTATGAGGCCATGGGGTAAAAAATCCCTAATGAAAATCGGCATCATCAGGTCTACTCGATCACGTGGGATCTGCTCGATAAACTCTGGTGTCTTCAAAGCCAATGTACCGATCACCAAACCCATAAGGCAATACATCAGAGTAATGGGAAAACGAATGACACCATTGAAAAGAAGCGTTTTCTGGGCCGTCTTGAGGTCTTTGGCAGATAGCAGTCGCTGGACTTGCGACTGGTCTGTCCCGTAGTAGGAGGCATAGAGAAAGAGTCCGCCGATCACCATCGGGAAGAAACCAAAGTCTCCATCTCCACCAATGCCCCAGGTCGTAAAGTCAACCGCCTCCAAGCGAGACCTATCGACCCCTACGGTCAACTCACCCCAACCCCCTAGCAAGCTCAGGCCAACTGCTCCGCAAATCACTATGCCAATCAAGAGGATGATCATCTGGATCATGTCGCCATAAACCACGGCTTTCATTCCCCCCTGGTACGAGTAGGCGATGGTCACGAGACCGATGACGAGGATTGTCTGCCACATGGGGATGCTCAATATCCCAGTCAGAATCAAAGCCACGGCATAGATCATAACTCCCGTACTGAATGACCTGCTGATCTGGAAAACAATACTGATTAGCAGCCGGGTCGATCGTCCAAACCTACGCTGCAAGTACTCATAAATACTGACCACCCCACCTCGGTACAATTTTGGGATCAAGACAAAGCTGAGGAACAGCATGGCTAGGGGTACGGCAAACTCGAAGCTAAGCCACTGCAGCCCACCCCCTTCGCGTAGCCCGACGAAAGCGGGGGCAGATACGAAACTGATGGCTGACAGCTGCGTCGCCATGACGGACAGACCCAGTGGCAACCATCCAAAAGACTTGCCACCCAGGAAATACTCCGACTTTGATTTTTGATCCTTGAAGTAATTGCCAAGTAGCAGAAAGCCGACAGAGTAGACCACAACGATGGTATAATCCAACCAATTCATGCAGTTTGGGTTATTGTTAAGAGATGAACCTGAAATATACGAAAGGAGACCCAATCCCAATCCGCCCTGGCCATGGCGTGCATAGCGCTCCGTCTTGGAGGGCATCAGGCGCCGCGGCGCGACTCATTTCTATAAAAAGACGCTTGAACACAGTGAGCTGCCTCTTCATTGTAATGAGTGGGCTCATCGTAGGCTGCATCGACAGGAGCGCGGTTCCGGAGGTAGTGGAGTCAGACATCGTCACAACTGAACTCGAGCTCGATGAGACGATTACAGGTCTCATCTTCAACATGGAGGGTTCAGTTTTTATCTCTCAGGGTACCACGCAGAAGATTGAGATTGTAGCGACACCGTTTGTCGGTCGGTTCATGTCTACCCAAGTCTCTCGGGGTGTTTGGATCATCGAGTTGACCCGGGCAGCGCAAGGGGACGATGGAGTCATCGTGAACCTGCAGACACCGGGCCTAGAGTACATTGAACTACGAAGTAGAGGTGACATTCGGACCGTGGACGTGATGGAGACACCAAGGATAAGGATCGTCCATGATGGCCTGGGAGATATGGATCTCACCATAGACACTGACAGGGTTTGGGCAGACCAAACCGGAAGCGGTTTGCTGTCCCTTGCCGGAGTGTCAAGGGCACTGAGCATTAATCTGGCCGCAACTGGGGATCTCGAGGCTTTTGAATTGCCAGTAACCAACGCCTATGTCAACGTGGCGCAGTCTGGAGTTGGGATCGTAGAAATAGATGTTGCTGATTCACTAAGGGTGGATATCTCGGGTCCCGGAATCGTCCGATACAAAGGAGCGCCCGTGATCACCACAAACATTACGGGCTCGGGCTCACTCGCATCGGTAGATTAGGGCGCATCGATGACGAGCTGGACCATATCCTGGCGTGATGAATGAGGAAAAAGCCTTGCTACACGCTATCGTCATACCGTCACATCCGAAGTGGTTACTTGGGTTTGTCGCAGATCCATCCCCGTCGCCAGTCGAAGGGTAAAAGTGAAAACCGTGCCCTCTCCTGGTGTACTGGTGGCCCACACCTCTCCACCATTCTTAGCAACATATTCTTTGACAAGCATCAACCCCAAACCAACTCCCTTCTCACCGGAGGTTCCTTTTGTGGACTCTGTCTGTTGATCAAAGAGCATCTCGAGTCTCTCAGGCGCTATGCCCATGCCAGTATCGGCTACAGATAGGGACATCATACCATCACTGTGTGGTTTGCAAGATAAATGCACCGAATCACCTTTTGAAGTAAATTTAATGGCATTTCCCACCAAGTTTCGAAGGATCAGCCTCAACTGATCCCGATCAGCAAAAGCGGCACAGGCCTGGGTCACCGTATAGCTCAAATGCACTCCCTTGTCCTTTGCAGCAGATTCATAACCCAGCATCACCTCCTTGGTCAGTGGCAAGAGTAAACATGGGGCAATCGAGGTGACTTCGCCTCCCATCTGCCCACGTGCCCATTCGAGCAGGTTGATCATCACCGCCCCAATGCCACGCACCCGTTTGTTGATCTCCCGACTGGCCTTTTTTAGGTCGTCAGCTTCCAGGATCTCGGGGTCCAGCAGCTCTGTGATCCCCTGCAAGGCCGCCAGCGGACCTCTCAGATCGTGAGCAATGATCGAAAAGAGTTTGTCTTTTTGCTGGTTAACTTCTTGGAGCTTGATCGCTTGCTCTTCCATTTCCTTCTTTTGAGCCAAGACCTCCTTCGTCCTCAGGTCTACCTCAAGTTTCAGTGTCTGCTTTTGACGCTCTATGGAAGCAATGCGTAGGCGATAAAGCGCAAAAAGTGTGAGCACCATTGCGCCATACATGAGGAGCTGGACCCACCATAGCTTCCACCACGGAGGCAGTATAGAGATGCTCAGGCTCAATGGCTCGTCATTCCAAACACCATCGTGATTGCAAGCCTTTAGCAAGAAAGTATACTCCCCGGGAGCTAGACCGGTGTAAGTCGCATTTGTGCGGTTTCCCACATCGTTCCAGTCTGCTTCCAAACCCGAAAGGCGATAAGCAAACCTGTTCTTTTCGGGGTGAGTGAAATCGATCACCCCAAAATCAATGGAAATAAAGTTCTGATTGTGGCGAAACGAAAGGTGGTCTGATGCCTCGATGGATCGCGATAGTACAAAGCCGCTGTCTTCTTGAATGCTTTGGTTGAATACACTCACATCTTTGATCTTCAAGGTAGGCG
>JBCCXG010000565.1:0-4516 GCA_039191945.1 Bacteroidota bacterium | reverse complement strand
TTCGGTACGTATGTCTACTACCGAGTACCTGACTTCTTCGTAAAATGTATCAAAGCGATTTTGCGGATCGTCAGGCCAACCGTCCCCCTCACGCCACAACACCAAAGCCCTTTGGTCAATCACAGAGATAACATCATACACCGCCAATGGGTCGTCCAGCGCTGCACCCAGGTCTAGCTGGAAATCCTGATCAAAGCTCCCGTCAGTAGTCAGCCGTAGCAAGTTTTGCGTAGGCAAGGGCGCCTCCAGGGAAGCGTAGTGCGCTTCGGCATCCAAACTGTATCCTGGGACAATGTAAAGCGTATCCCCGTCTCTCGGCGAGATATAGAAGCAACTTTGCAGCCGTCGGTCCACGTGATAAGTGAGTTCCAGTTTCGCTGGTTCAAAGACAGCCACCATCGCCCCCTCGGGCAAGGCCCAATTTGCCCCGGCAATGAATCCAATGGGCATCACAATTTTGTCTCGTAGGACGTATTTATTCCATGCATCATACCACGCTCCCTCATCATATCCATCAAATTCAATCGGTGCGACAGCATGTGTTTTGGTAATGGTCATGGACTCGGGATTGAACTCGACAATCTTTCCCTCTCGCAGCGCAAAAAAGAACGCCACGGAGTCTGCGTAGAATGCAGGTTCCCCCATGTCTCCTTTGATGCCAAATTCGGCCAGACTGATGGACTTCCCCCTTTCCAGCGATAAATCAATTTTGTTTACATGCCATTGAGTAATGGTGGATGAGTCGCCGTTCCACTCGTAGGGGTGTTCCTTGTAAGACCATATTCTTCTATTAGGCCCCAGCTTCGTTACATTTTTGACGTTCAGTTCTGCAACTGGCTCCTCAAAAACACCCAGGTAATAATTTCTATCTTCAGGTTGTTCCATGCGAAAACCGTAAACAAAAGCTGAAGATGTCTCTGTGTTGCTGGATTCATTGGGGACACAACTGACAAGTATGAAAATAAAGGGATAAAAAAGCCTGGGTACGCGGAGGGTGCGCTGTATCCGTACCAACCCATGGACTACCAAATGAAACATTTAACAACGCTAAGAAAAGCATTTGAAATAGAGAAGCGAAACCTCCGATTACCGTCGAAGGTTTCGCTCGCTGTAGTATTTATTCCAATTACCAAAGTCTGGCTGCCGTACGAATGGAGCCACCCGTCAGCTTCGTCACCTCCGTGTAATTGTCGAATCCATTTTGTCTTAGTAATATCTCCTCATTGTTCTCGGGCTGCGATGCAATAAAATAATTTACCCCATCGAGTGGTTTTAGCTCATTAGCGGTTGCCACAGACTCGTAATTTGACCAAGCGGTAAAAGGAGAGGCATCACCCGTCTCAAGATTTACTGCTGCAAACCTGATCTGATCGAAATAATCATTGTATCTATCTGCTGGGTCTGTGGGCCATTCATCTCCTTCCCTCCACAAGATTACCGCGACATTGTTAGCCACCGTAAGTACGTCGTAAACGGCTAGTGGATTTCCTAGAGTGGAGAGCGAGGCGTTCATATCGAAAGCCCAATTTTGATCAAAAGATCCGTCGCTATTCAGCCTTAAAATGTTTTGTGTAGGCAATGCATCTATAGCCCCACTGTAATGCACCTCGGCGTCAAGATCCCAGCCGGGGATTACATAGGCTCGACCATCATCAGAGGATGGTAACCAATATTGGCCAGCCTGAAGACGGGTATCTAAATGATAGGTAATCGCATTGGTGCTTGGGTCAAATATTGCCATCTCAGCACCATTAGGTAAGGCCCATTCCGATCCTGCGATGAAACCAACGGGAAGATAGATTTTGTCTCCTAAAGTGTATTTAATCCATGCATCGTACCATGCACCATTAACATGACCTTCAAATACCACAGGATCAACATTAATGGTGGTCGTAATCGTCATGTTAGCAGGATCAAGCTCAATGATCTTTCCCTCGACCAAGGCAAAAAAGAACGCCCGTGATTCAGAGAAAAACACCGGCTCTCCCAAATTCCCTGATACCCCCTCAGCAGCAAAACTTACGGTTTCATCTTGCGTAATGCTCAAATTGCTTTTATCGACATTCCATTTTGTAATGGTTGAAGCGTCACCACTCCAAGTGTAGGGATGCTCGCCGAAAAAGTACACTCTTTGATTTGGGCCAAGCTCTACGGCATCTTCAACATCCAGCTCATCCACAAAGTCTGAATACACGCCGAGATAATAAATAGAGTTGGTCTCGGTTTCGGTCCTGAATCCGTAAGCTATTGCGGTTTCAATCTCATCGATTCCTCCTCCCAGTCCTGGCTCGTCGCCATCGCTACAGCTTGTGAGAAATACTGAAAATGCCACCAATGCCATCCATAACTGGCTCAAGCGCTTTGTTTTTCGTTCTGCTATTCTCATCGTTTTCATTGTTTGTTTGTTATTGAATTATTCGTCATTTAGAACTGTGTGACCATTTTCAGGTAGTAGGCCCTTCCGGGCCGTTGCACTCCAAAAAAGTCAAATACGTTTCTGTCGAGTACATTTTGCACATCTCCAGTCAAAGTCATTTTCACTGCCTCCACCGGCACTCGGTAAGTAAGCCCCAGATGATGGATGTGCTGATCGGGTATTGTGAACTTGAATTCCGGGTTGTTGCTCCCGGCACTTTCCCATCCCAAGAAAAAGCGGTGTACATATCTTGACGACCAATAGACATTGATCGACTGATCTCCAATTAGGCCCTTGGGGAGGGCATAGCTCAATGCCGAATTGGCGAAGAAATAGGGTGTGTTGGGTATGCGCTCGCCTTCAAATCTTCCAAAGTCTCCCGTGTTCGCACTGTTGTAAAAGTCCTGATAAGTCGAATTGATTGAGATTTTTAATCCATCGACCAGATCGGTGATTTCACCGGATACCTCCAATCCTCTGGAAACCGCATCATTTACATTGTCAAAAGCGCTGGTCCGGTCAGTCTCTGCGACCAGGAAGATGAGGTTGCTAATTCGGCGTAGGAAGCCAGCGGTTTCTATTCTCCATTGTACCCTGTTGTTACCCCCGTTCCTGACGATCAGGGATACATTGAGGTTATGGCTTCTCTCGGCTTCTAACTCCAGGTTGCGCACAATGAAATTGCCATCACCAAACACTTCGTCCGGTCTGGGCAGTCTGAGCGCGTACTCGTAAGACGCCTTGGCTGTCAAGTGATCGGAGAAGTGGTAGCGCAAGTTGTTGCCCCAACCTACATTGTTGATTTTTCTTCCATCTACCGCCGTTTGTCCCTCACTATTGATCTCGCGCTCGGTTTTGACCTGCTGCCAGTAGTTCTTGACGAATAAGACGTTTTGTAGCTGCTTGTCTTTTAAATCCGCCTGATGCTCCACTCCGGTAACCCACGTATGAACAGTTCCCTTGGCAGTAATCGGGTCAAACGTGCCGGCCAAGCGCTCGTCGCCGGTTCTCAAGGTGTAGGTAGGCGCAGTCGAGATGCTCAAAGCATGCTTCTCGCTCAGCTTCCATTTCAGATCAGTTCGATTGAAGTAATTGTCATCCCAGGTAAACTGGTGACTACCTCCGGCCACACTGCCCGAGACCTCACCTTGACGATTTCTTGTCCCTTGTATGTCCCCATTCCAGGAGTAGAAATTACGACTCGTATCCACGAAGACCCGCGTCATAGAGCTGATCCCAAAAACTGAATGAAGGGAGACGTCACGGCCAAAACCCTTGCGATAGGATAAGTTCGCCCCCTGCATATCACTGCTAAAAACGACCTCACCAAAAGGGTTGCCAGACATCACGGCATTGTGCTGCACTTCGTCGGACAGGTCGTTTAGGAACAAACTGACCTTAATCTCTTCGGTCCAAGGCTTGTCGATCAGGCCCAGCGAAAAGTTAATGCCGTAAGCTTCGTAATCGTCATGGAATCTGGGGACGGTGATCTCCCTTATTCTCCCACGAAGTGGTCCTTCGGTGATTGGCACCTCGACATCGACCTCGTAGTTGTTTTTTGAGAAATCGTAAAAGCCATCCAATCCTACCAACAAGCCGGTTTCTGAATCCAGGTACTTTACATCCAGGGTAGAACGATGCGTACCAAATGAACCGGTCTGATAAGAAACACTTCCGTGAATTCCGGGTATGGTTGTAGGTGATACCATATTCACGGCGCCTCCCAACGCATCAGCACCGAAGGCGATGGGCACTACCCCTTTGTAAATCTCGACGCGGTCGACCAGATTGACGGGTATGTTGCCTATTCCAACTGCATAGCCCGTGAAGTCCAATGGCACACCATCGAAGAAAAAACGAATCTTATCTCCGGAAAGGCCATTTAAGGAAAGCCTGCTATCTGAGCCCAGGCCACCTGATCGTTGGATGCCGACCCCCTGCGTTTGGGCCAAAACCTCTCCAAGATCTACCGTTTGCAGCTTTACCTCACGAGTATCAATCACAGATACTGCCTTAGCCGAAAGCTCCAGGCGCTCTTTTTCCGAATCAGCAACTACCTCGACGGCTAGCAACTCTTTGGCATCCCTCTTTAGGGTGATC
>JBCCXG010000564.1:0-4519 GCA_039191945.1 Bacteroidota bacterium | reverse complement strand
CTTCCGAGTGACCGAACTTTCCTAGCAAAGTGCCGCAGCTAGTCAAATCGCTGCAATCTGCTTGGGTCGATAAATAGATGGCATCCACCCAGGAGTTGACATTGGGCACTCCTTCGCTAATATTGGTCACTGACCAACTGATAGGTAGCAGATTGCCACCGGAGACCACGGTATCAGAGGGGGAGATGGATACCGCTGCCAGGTCAGGGAGGAGGGGAGCACTAATGGCGATGGACTGGCCAGAGGTCTGGTTGTTGGTTTCGTTGGCTTCATCAATGTCGTTGAAAATATCCCCTTGCACGTGCAGGTAGTAGTCGCCTGGGCTGAGAAAGGTCGGGATGTTCACAAAGAAATCTGCTGGTTTCTCTTCGCCGGCAAGTAGCCTATATCCCTGTATCGGTGGATCCAGGATTGTCCCAGTGAGACTTACGGTAATCTGCTCGCTGTTTTCATTCGTCGCCAGTATAGTCGCGTCACTGAGGTTGAAAGTGGGGCTGGGTGAGAGATAGACGCGATCTTCGAAGATTTCATCGATATCTTCCGTGCCTATGTTTTCCAGCAGGTAATTGATTCGGATCTGATCTCCAGTTTCTGCTGCCGACTGATAGGCCAAGTCCTTCAACACAATATCAGGGGCCGGTAAGGCACCGATTTCCACTTGGAAGTCGCTTGCTTTGAAGTTGTTCGATACGTTGAGTTCGTCAATATCTGAGGTGAAGGTCACCAGAATGAAATAGTCACCCGCCAGCGTATTGCTTGGGATGGTGAAAGATGTGTCTATTGGCAATAGAGATTGCGCGCTGATCGCAGAATCCTCAAATACCAGGCTTTGGAGGAGAATGTCCTGGTCATTTTCTATGGTTGTATTTCCAGATAGATAGACTTGAGCGGTGATGGTAACATCTACGGCGTCCTCCAATCCAGCATTGAAGAATGCCCATGAGACGCCTAAGTCTTCTCCCGGTAGTCGAAAGCTCGGGTCAAAGGAAATGCTGGGAATTTGTAGATCAGGGCGATCACCTGTTTTAAAGGACCAGGTAGGGCCAAAGGCGGATTGGGTACCACAAATATTGACCGCCTCGATGCGCCACTGATAGACCGTGCCCAATTCCAGGCTATCTCCCACCTCCGTCTGGTTGGTCGTGATACCGGAACGGAATGGCTCCGTCGGTGGGATGGTTCCTTGGGGCCAGAGATGTAGGTTATACGTCGCGGCGCCAGTGCCGGGAATCCAAAAGAAGTTGATCGGGAACTCCAGCCCTGCTGCTCCATCGGCTGGCTCGAAGTAAAAGGGTGGAGGCGTGGGTGTAATTTCTTGCTCTAGTAAGACATCGATCTCATCGGTCTTGATGCATCCGTCCGCTGTGGTAACCTGTACTGAGTAAGTGCCGGGGGTCGAGGTCGTGATTGTGGGGGTAGTTTCCCCAGTACTCCACAAATAGGCCGACACTCCATCCATTTCAGCTCCGATGGTGGCCTCCTGTCCGGGGCAAATAGAGATGTCTGCACCTAAATCAACCTCGAAATCTATAGAAGTGATGGAAAGCGAATAGTCGCCTACACTTGCGTCAATTCCCTCCACGACCACGAAATAGGTTTGTAAGGGCATCACATCGAAGGTAATGCTGGCATCGTCCTCGCAGGTATTGTCATCGGTGGTAATCAATGCACCCGAAGCATTCAGCACGGCCAGGAAGCTGTTGAAGTCTACGGAGCCACAGGTCGCAACAGTAATCTGTTCCGCACAAAGGGGTGCTGTGAATTGATAGAAGACATCGGGCGAGGTTTGACCCCCTAGATTTACTCCGAAGCTGTCTGTATATGTACCTTCGGCAGTGCTTGAATTGGTCCCCGTGGTAGAGAATGGCAAAGCATTCACTACGATGGGGTTCTCCAGGTTGTCGCCCTTGAAGGCTGCCGAGGAAACGGTAAGTTCGTTGGAGATAACAGTGGCACATGTACCAAAGGTGTGTGCAATACGGTAGGTCGCGAAACTGCCGTCGGGGAGAGCAGGTAGGCGGAGCAGGTAGCTGCTGCTGGTTTCGATGATCGTGGGGTTACTGACCGGAAGCCAATCCGTACCGTCGAAGGATTCGAGTGCAATGTTCCCAATCGGACTTCTCAAATACTCCAACTCCACCTGCTGCTCCGGACGAATCAACTCGTCACCCGTCAAAGTACCCGGTGTGGTATCGAAAAAGACCGTCACCTGGTCGATAATAGAACAAGTTCCCGATGAATAACGGACTTGATACGTGCCACTGTTGGTCACCGTAACGCTTCGTCCGTTGGTGGAAACCCCGGGACCTGTCCAGGTGAAATTGGCATCGAGTCCAACGTCGAGCACTGCCAACTCCTGAGAGGTGATCCCCGCAGGAACACAGATTTCATCAGGCACCAGATCTTGGGGGATCTCGGTCTGCTCTACACTCAGAACATAGTTGCCAGTCATGTTTCCGTCTGCTTCCACCACAACGAAATAGGTACTTCCACTGACAAGGTCACGTGTTGAGATGAAAGCGTCGTTGGCATCGGGACAACCGGTCGAGGTCGAAGTCACCGAGTTACCATTAGCGTCCAAGAGATGCAAATAGGAATCAAAGAGCGAGTTGCAGAGGGAGATAGTGATCTCGTCTGTACACTCCGGCACCGTGAATCGGTAGAAGACATCTGCAGACGGTTGATTGTCCGGGCCATTGAAGTCATCAGCGTAAAGGGTGAGGCTTCCACTTTGGTTGAAAGGAAAGCCAGTGACCAATATTGGATTGTCTATCGTTTCGCCTTCGATGAGGTTGCTAGCTGAGCCACGATCGCCCAAAATCCATTCACTTTGTGTTTTCAGAGTGGTCGCTACCAGTTCGCCTTGAATCGTATTGAGCGCAGCGTCGGCGTTGACAAAGTCAATGAACGAGTTGTCATCCCTTCTAGCCAGGCCCATATCGTCTTCATCTACATTGTCTGCGAAATTCGTTCCACCGTACTCATACCTGACACGGAGCTCGACATTCTCGGGTTCGACCAGAAAGTGACCGTAGTACCGCTCAAAGTTCAAGGCCCCAAACCCCGAAGGTGCGACAAAGGGATCTGGCGCACTGTTGATTTCATAGATATGAAAGCCCGACGCACTGCCTTCCTGTATGATGGCGAAAAATTCTGCGAACTCCGGGTTGTCGAAATTCAACGCCGAGCCGCCGTAGGTGTGAACACTTCGATCTCCAAGCGCAGCACCCGAGCGGATTCGATTAACACTCCCTGATGCTAGTGTGAGGCTTTCACCGGTCACCAAGTCCACCACTTCATTACCTTCCTCATCATCGAATCGGAAGTAATGCCACATATTAATTAAATCGTTATCTGTGTACTTTCTAGCGAGTCCATCTCTGATGTCATCGTCAGAACGGACATTCTTCCAGATGCGCAACTCATCGATCTCAAAATCTTGATCACTACTTTTGCCACCAATTTGGAATGTTGAATTCCCGGGGTCATAAGGCACATTGGCTTCAATATTGGGACCTTCGATTCCGTTCAGGAAGGCTCTAATCACCACACCGAAAGCAACTCCCGGGTCGCTTGAAAAAGTCACAGCTACGTGCGCCCACTGATTTTGAGGTAAAGTCAATCCAGGTCTGAAGTTGTCAACATTCTCTGGTGCACTTTGGTAAATGACGTCAAGTGAACCGTCTTCCTCCACCTCAACGGCAAGGCCGCCCGGTGAACCCCCGCGGTTGCTGAAGATTCTGACCTCTCCGGCTGTCCATTTCACCCATGCTTCAATGGTGAAATCGTCGCCCGTAAACTGCGAGTTCGTACCCTCTAGGCGCGTGCTTCCAGCGATTTCCAATGCTAGCCCCGAACCTGGGAGTATAGGATAATCGCTCCCAGAGACCTCAAAAGTGTCCGTCTCGTTGTGTGACCAGCTGCCATCTGCATTGCGGAAACGGTAGGTGATGGTGTGCTGACCAGGGGCGAGGCCTGCGGTCGATCGAATGTCAGTGAAGCTCAGTACCAGTTGGTCGGTATCAAATCCAGTCACGGATTCGTTGTTCCCCACACCAAGGTCAAAGCCGTCGAAGAAGTACTCTCCCTCGGTGATCGCCGTAGCCACGTTATCGGCGGTATTGGCAGTCACGAAAAACAAGGAGCTTTCGTTATGACTCCAGGCGCCTGATTCATTTTGAAAGCGGAAAGTGATTTTATGGAATCCTTGGGGCAGCTCAGAGACGGAAAAACCCTCCTGAAAGAGGAGTAAGGTCTGTTCGGCATTCCCGTCATCCGGAGAAATACTTACCGGATTATTAAGGCCGGGTCCCAAGTCATCGCTGTCGAAGAAATATTCGCCTTTTGTGATGGGTGTGGCTTGTTCTTGGGCCAGGGCATTGGTGAGGAAGAAGAGGGAACTCTCATTGTGCGACCAGTTGCCTTCCTCGTTCTTGAAACGGAAAGTGATTTTATGAAATCCCAAGTCCAAACCATCTACGGAGAAGCCCTCGGTAAACTCCAATAGCGATTGATCGGT
>JBCCXG010000563.1:0-4536 GCA_039191945.1 Bacteroidota bacterium | reverse complement strand
CTGAACGACCGTATACCCTGGATTACATCTATGAGCTGACCGACGATTTCATCGAATTACACGGAGACCGAGCGGTAAGCGACGACAAGGCGATGGTCGGTGGATTCGGCAGCATCGACGGCCAGACCTACATGCTCATCGATGTAATCCAGGGTATACGGTCGTTCAGGATGTCTGGACAATTGTACCCGTTGCCAGCGGGTGAGGTTATTGAAGGTATCTTTTTTGAGCGCTACGATCTTCTTCTCCAGTTGCTCAATGGCTTCCGAAACGTCTACATCACTGTCGGTGGCCAGTTTCTTCATTTGATCTAATTTCTCCTCTAGCTCAGCGATGGGTTTCTCAAATTCCAACAGCATACCTGGGTAGTTTTTTGCGGCAAATTTAGAAGATTATGATTTATGCGGCTTTGTAATTGAGCTTAGGAAAAAAAGTAAAATAAATGAAGTTCCTGATTGCAGATATGATACCGAAAGTCTAGTTTTGCAGTCGTCTTTTTAAGGAGGTCCGGTAGTTCAGTTGGTTAGAATGCCTGCCTGTCACGCAGGAGGTCGCGAGTTCGAGTCTCGTCCGGACCGCTGAAGACACAAAGGCGCTCGCATGATTTGATCTGTGGGCGCTTTTTTTATTGACCACCAGCCATGATTCCCATGGTAGACGGACTCAATACTTAGTTAAGCATCCCAAGAACTCTTCATCTAACGGGATGATCTTCTTTTGAGTCTCCCAGGTTAAACCCGGATCATGCAATGGCCTTCCTACTATTCAGCCAAATTCCTTCGAAAGCGAGCAGTTTAGCGATAATCGCCATTACATCAGTGGAGCAAAGAGCTGCAGGAACTTCTCAATCAAAGTCAGGTAGCCAGGCCTCTCCTTCCAATCCTCAAGGAGAATTTGCTGGCTATGGTCAAGGTCTCGATCAAATGCTGATTGTACCTCTGCAGCAACCGAAGGGCTGTAAATGATCGCATTGGTCTCAAAATTGAGTTCAAAGCTCCGGTTGTCCAGGTTAGCCGTTCCTACCACTGAGACCTGTTTATCACAAACGAGCGTCTTAGCATGGACAAAGCCCTTCTGATATCGAAAAATCTCAACGCCGACTTCAAGCATCTCTCGAAAGTAGGATTGAGACGTGCTATTTACGAACCACGAATCCGACACCCCCGGAACGAGTAGCCGGATCCTGACCCCTCGTAGGGCAGCGACCTTTAGCGCATCTAAAAAGGTTCTATCCGGTATGAAGTAGGGATTGGTAATATTGACCTCTGTTTTCGCCAGAGCGATCATTTGGATAAGCGAATAAAGGATGTTTGGATAGTCAGAATCAGGGCCACTTGAGATAACCTGGACGTAGTGTCCTTCCCCAAAGCCTTCAGATGTCGGTCTTGGGAAAAATTCCTCACTGAAAGACAGGCCTTGACCTGAACAAAAGTTCCAATCGGTCAAGAAAGTGTATTGCAGACTCAATACCGCAGCTCCTGATATCTTCAAATGCGTATCTCTCCAAAAAAGCCGATCAGAGGAGCGGTTGATGTAGTTGTCCGAAACATTGATCCCGCCAATGAATCCTACATCACCATCGATTACGACGATTTTCCGGTGATTTCTGTAATTGAGCCTGTTGGCAAATAGCGGAAAATGGATTTTATAGAATGGGTATACCTCAACCCCAGCATCGATCAATCTTTTCACGAGATTCCTTTTGATACCTCTGCTGCCAAAGTCATCGTAGATCATTCGCACCTTCACCCCCTGATTGGCTTTTTCCATGAGCAACTCAGCGATTGCCTGGCCGATCTCATCATTTTCATAGATGTAATATTCCAGATGGATGTGTTTCTTGGCCGCCGCTAAGGACTGAATTACTTCAGGAAACTTGCTTTCTCCATTGATCAGAAGTCGGACCTGATTGTTGTGAAAGGCGTACTGCTTGTGTTTGAAAAGGCTAGCCAGAGGGTAAAAATGCTTAAGGTCCTTTTCTTGCCGGCGCAGTGCATTTGTTGAATAGGTGCTGATTTGCTCCTCTAACTCAGGATAAGACTGCTTGTCAATTACGATCTTCTTATTGTAAAGCTTGTGCTTTCGATAATTTGACCCAACCGCGAAGTAAAAAATGATGCCAAAGAGCGGAAATACCAGGACCAGCAGCAGATAAGCAAGCGATTTACTGGGCGTGTTGGAATCCAAAATGATCCGCAGGCAGGTAATAAGTACTGCCACACCGTAGAGCGTCGAGATCAAAAAAGCGATAGACATGATTTTGGGTATTCGCAGGCACTGGCCCGGCGCCTACAAAAACAAGGGATTTCATCCCTCAAAATACTACGACTCTTCAATACTTCCGATGGCTCAAACGAAAGTTGTACTTCACTACGCCATGTGCACCATTGTCTCGAGTCCATTTGTCTCTCCCGACCCAAGCGCAAGACTCGAACCTCCTACCCCGGTACCTGGCTCAACAGGATCTTCAAAGCCACCATCGCGACAACGATCAAAATCAGGATCACCAGCACTATCCAAGCGAGTACCCGTTGCCAGGTGGGACGTGCCTTGCTCTTGCGAATACCATAAAACCAAGTCAAAAAAACCAATAGCAGACCTCCGAAAACCCAATACCAGGCCACGACCACCCAATCGAAAAGCTTAATGGCCATATTGGCACCCTTGTATGGGTGCTCGTACATCCAGACGACTTCGTCCACCATTTCCTTTTCTCCCGCTACAGCTTTGACCCCTACCGTATTGGCTCCATCAGTCAAGGTCACATCAGGCCAAACGACCATGCCTTTTTCGGGAGACTTGGTGCCGAGTTCCTCGCCATTGACGGTGAGCGAAACACTTGGGAGGTTGGAGTACACCTTCACCCAAGTGCTGGGTTCCTCCCGGAATACGTACCTGCGCGAAGTGATATGCAAAACGGGGTCTTCGGTCCAGTTCGCCTTGTAGTAGAAAAAAGCGTCCTTCCTTGTTTTCCGATCAAAAGTGACCATCCCCTTGTCATTGCGGCCTTGCTGATCTCCCTCCCTCCTCTGATGAGAGCTGAAGTCGAACATATTCCAAACAAACGTACCCCAGACAAAAGGACGCTCATCAAATATCTTAAGATGCTCCTCATGGTAGTAAGACTGCCATTCCTCAGGGTGAGGTGATCCAATGGGATTGGGACGCTCCAGCTCATTGGCGTGCTGATAAATGCTTCCACCTGCCCCATACTCGCTGATCCCGATGGCCAGGTCAGGATAGTTGGCGTGGGTGTCATCTAGAAAGTCAGCCATATCTCCTGGCTCACCGTAATACCAGCCAAAATAGCGGTTGTACGCAAATACATCAGTGATACTCTGCATATCCGGATGCTCATCGGCACTCAGCATCCCTGCTGCTACGGTGAGTCGGCCGGGATCCTCGGCTTTCGCCAAAGCGTTGAGCTCCTTGAGAAACTCCACCGGTGAAGCATCCTCCGGATTCTGCAGCTCATTGTAGATGCTCCAAAAAACGATAGAGGGGTGATTGTAATTTTGACGGATCAGTTCCAGGAGCTGCTGACGGGCGTTGGCGTGGAATTCGTCCGTGGGCTCGTAGCCGTTCGTGATCCTCGCTACAATCTCCGGTAAGCCGATGAAGGGTATTTCTGCCCATACCACCACCCCTGCGCTGTCCGCCATGTCATAGACCTTTTCCGCATGCTGATAGTGCGCCAATCGCAAGGTGTTGATCCCCATCTCCAGCATTAGATCCATGTCCTGGCGATGATCAGCATCAGAGAGGGCACTGCCCTTATCGATTTTATCGTGGTGTCTGGATACCCCCCTTAGTGGAAGAGATTGGCCATTGAGCGAGAAGCCCTCATTGGGATCAATGCTGAAATACCTCAAACCGAAGTGCTCCGTCTTGCTGTCCACCACCTCTCCCTGGTGCAGCAGATCGACCTTCACTCGATACAAGTATGGATCTTCTTTGCCCCGCCACAGGTGAGGATCGGGGATGTCGTAAGTGTGAGAGAAGGTGCCGCTGTCATCCATGGATGTGGCCTGCTCTGAGGTCTGAGTGGCGATGGCTTGGTCTTCGGCATCTAGGATCGTGGTCCGATACTGGACCAGTGCCTTATCCATAGACAAGTACTTCGTCATCACCTCAACACGCGCGGACTGATCTGACACATCACTTTGCTTGATGTAAATACCCGGAGACGCATAATCCAAAGGCGAAATACAGAGGACCTTCTCCGTGATCATCAAGCGAACCGGACGATAGATGCCGCCATAGTTGTTGAAGTCACCCACCAGCGGAATCACCGCCAGATCCAACTCATTGCTCACCTCCACCCGCAGCTCGTTGTCTTCCTCAAAACGCAAGTAAGGCGTCAGTTCAAAAGAAAAGGCCGCATAGCCTCCCCGATGATTACCTACCTCTTGTCCATTGAGCGTCACTTTCGTGGTAATGTTGGACCCTTCGAAGTGAATAAACACCCGCTTACCTCTCCAAGCCTCCTCAACCACAAATCTCTTCGTATAAGTACCCGTGGTTCGATGTTGGGCT
>JBCCXG010000562.1:0-4557 GCA_039191945.1 Bacteroidota bacterium | reverse complement strand
GTACTTGCCGGAGTTTTCAAAGAAGCTGTCATCGACGAGTTCGATGCCGCGTAGTAAGTCTTCCTCAATCAGATCGTACACACGTCCGAGTGATTCCCGCTCATACTCCGCCAGAAATACGGTCTCTGGAGTGGTAATATAAGGGACGCCCGCCATCGAGCCATTATCGCCGGTATAGTGCTGCGAAAACATGTTCACGAGCATAAAATGTCCGTAAGCTCGGGCTAGCAATGCTTCCGATTCGACCGCTCGTTTACGGGCCTGGGCCTCGTCGCTGTTGGCAGGCAGATTGTCTAACTCCGCCAATACTTCGTTCGCATGGGCAATCGCTGTGTACGTCTCAAACCAATAGTAGATGGGTGTGTCCAGGCTGGTCGGTCCCACGGACACGTCTTGCCATTCGAACATTTCCTGATGCTCCAGGCGGATGTTTGTACCCACCGTGAAGATCACATCATCGCTCAACCAATCTGTAAAGTTGGGGCTAGATACCGAATAGGCACTGACGAGCAGCTGGCCTGCCTTTTCCAGATTGTCCAGATCTACCCTGTTGTCAGGGTCTTCATCCAGGAACGTATCACAACCGGCAGTGATGAGCAATAGACCGGAGAGTAGAGAAATGTAGGTTATGCGCTTCATGTGGTACATCTTTAAAACCCTACGTTAACGGCAAATGTGATCATCCGAGGCTGCGGCAAGGCGACGCCACCGGTGCTGAAGAATTCGGGATCTTGCCCTCGAAGATTTTCTTGATCGGAGTACAAAAGCGCCAGGTTGAGCCCTTCCACGGAAACGTTGGCCGTCTGTAGTCCTACTTTTTGCACCCAGTTAGAAGGTAGGTTGTACGTTAATCGCACGGTTTTTAGACGAACGTAGTCTCCATTAGCCACCCGTTCCGTGCTTTTGTTGTAGAGGCGATAGGACTGCACCACATCACCATCCGCCTGGGCGGCATTGCGATCCACAATCGTGGGAATATTGGTCAGATCTTCGTCTCCAGGGACTACCCAGCGGTCGACAAGCTCGCCTGGCAGCGCGTCAAAATCTGTGTAACGTTCGAAAAAGGCGTCATTGAGCCGAATTTTATAGCCGAACTTATAAGAGAGCAGCACGAAAAGGCTGAAATTATTGTACGAAAATGTATTGGTGAATCCACCAGAGCCTCTGGGTTCTACACTTCCTTCGAAGACAAGGATGTCTTCCAGTCCATCTCGCTCTTGCAGATCGAACTGAAGAACTGTCTCTCCATCCGATCCGAGGAAGGTAGCAATTCCCTGACTATTGAGACCTGCAAAATTCGTGGAGTACAAGGACCTCCTGGGCTGACCCAGTACGCCCGCGCCCACTTGGCCGATGGCATCTACAAATCGGGGACCAAAGTCGAGGTTGGTGATGCGATCCTGGCTGTAGCCGAGGTTGAAGTTACTTCGCCAGGTGAAACCGTCCCGATCAAAATTCACCGTATTGATCGCAAACTCGAAGCCTTCGATCTCCATGTCTGCAAAGTTGCCCACCTTGAGGCCTTGACCTCCGATGCCGCTGGTCTGCACGGTACCGATCAGATCAAACGAGCTTCTGATGTAGTAGTCAGCCGTGACGGCGATTCGTCCCTTGAATAAGGAGAAGTCCGTACCGATGTTGAACTCTCGTAGTTTTTCCCAGGTCAGCTCGGTATTGGTCAGGTCCTCGATGAAGAGTAACGGCTCCACATCTGTCGGACGGATGGTGACATCGGCCTGGAGATTGAGCAGTGCACTGGCCTCTGGGGGTAGGTTCCCTGAGACGCCATAGGTCGCTCTTATCTTTAGGTCATCGAGGAAAGGGACGTTTTGCATGAAGGATTCATTGAATACATTCCAAGCGCCGCTGACGTTCCAAGTGGGCAAAAACTGCGCTTGTCGGCTTCTGCCTAGCTGATTGGATCCATCGTAGCGAAAGGTGAAATTGGCTACATACCTGGAGTCGTACGAGTACCCTCCGTTGACAAACCAGCCGATAAAGCGGTCTCTTTCCCGGTCCAGTGAGAAGTAATCGATGTTTTGCAGATTAAAAAACTCGATGATATTTGGGTCGGTGACCACGACACCACCACTCTCAAAGACGACACCGATTCCGGTCGCAGAGGTACTCTCTCTGTTGGTCAGGCGAATCTCTTGTCCGGCCAAGGCGTTGAATTCGTGCACCTCATTGAACGTTTCAGACCAGTTGCCACTGACCCTGCTGAAAAAGTTGAGCAATGAGTTACGGTCATTGTAGTTGAAACCGCCCTGAGGGAGTACGACCACAGGGTTCAGACCCGGACTGTCAGGATCTCGAAAGAGCAGGTTGTTCGCGTCCTGGATGAATTGCGTTTGATCTGCTCGGAACGCTTCCGCCTGGTTGGCATTTTCTGTGATGATGTGATCCCGCTCCGTGCTGGCATAACGAATTTGGACTACTCCTTTTAAGGAGATGTTTTCTGCCGGAGAATAGTCAAAATCCGTTTGGGCTGAGATGTCCAGGACTTCGATGTCAATGAAATTATTGTCTAACTCGTGCAGGATGTTGAATGGCGCATAGTTGCGTCGGAAAAACTCCAGCTCACCGTTCTCATCGAAAGGTCGAATGGACCGGGCCGTGTTGATGCTGTAGCTGTAGGGATTGATGTCGAAGTTACGGTTAAACTGACCCGTGATGGGGTCCAGCTCACGGTTTCGGGTGCCTGGAGCTTGCTGATCTCGGAAGCTGGCGTTGAGCTTGAGTCCGAAGGTGAACTGATCGGAGAGGAAGTAGGTATTTCTAGCGGTAGCCGTGAAGCGATTTACTTTGTCCGCCACCGTTTGCCCCTGATCTCCGAGGTAACTCAACGAGTAGTAGCTGTTCGACTTTTCACTGCCTGCCGTAAAGCTCAGGGAGTGCTGCTGCTGGAGGGAGAAATCTCGGAACAAAACGTCAAACCAATCCGTATTGGCATTTTCGTATTGATTCAGGAATTCTTCGTTCAAGCGAAGCCCTGTACCAGGTCCCCATGGAATCGTCTTGTTGGCGATGAGGGTAAACATCTTACCCATGGCGCCGTAGTTCTGCGCCCGTACCGCGGTGCTGATGTCGATGTGTCCTTTGGCTGCTAGCTCTCGATAGACCGACATCTCCTCCGCCGAGTTGAGGATGTCAAATTGATTGTAGGTGGGTCGAAGACGCCCTGAGAACATACCGGAGTAGTTCACGCGAAGCTGTCCACTGCGGCCGCGCTTGGTGGTGATCACAATCACCCCGTTGGCGGCTCTCGCACCATAGATAGCGGTAGCCGACGCGTCCTTCAGGATTTGGAAAGACTCGATGTCGTTGGGGTTGAGATTGGCGACCGAAGAAGTGACCAACGTACTGGCGTCGCCTGAGGTGAGGTCGTCGGTATTGACGTTGTTCAGGTCCTCGAGGATCACACCATCGACGACAAACAGCGGTTGGTTGTTGCCATTGAGTGAAGCGTTGCCTCGGATTCTGATCCGGGGGGCAGATCCAAAGGTGCCGGAGACGTTATCTACGCTCACCCCAGCAGCCTGCCCTTCCAGCACGCGACTCACGTCGACCATGCCCGTTGGGCGGATATCATCCATTTGGAGGCTCTCAGCGGCACCCGTGAACAGCTTGCGGTCTACTTCCTGGAAACCGGTGATGACCACTTCCCCCGTCAGGATCGCATCTTCCTCCAAGGTGACGTTGACATTGCTTTGCCCATTGTAGGTGACGCGCTGGGTTTTCATACTGATCATTTGGATCACCAACACATCCCCCTGGTCAGCGCTTATGGCAAAATTCCCGTCGATGTCCGTGACGGCGCCTTTTTCGGATGTCTCATTGAATATGGTTGCTCCGATCAACCCCTCTCCTGAGGCGTCTACAACTTTGCCTCTCACCACGGATTGCGAATAGCTCACCAATGGCAAAATTGTAAGCGCCAGTAGCCAAACCCTTCTGATCATACTGGTTAGAAAACGTGATTACAGCTCAAAAAACAATTCTACATCCACTGCTTGCCCGCCATCTAATGGAACGAAGAGTCGGATTACGCCTGTTGTGCCATCTTCAGATTTTATCGTTGGGGCTGTAACGGGATTGAAAGAAAAGCGAATGATATCTTCACTTGAAGTGGCATCGGCGTCGTCGCTGTCCAGGTCCCCGTCAATTTCAATGACGGCGAATACCCAATCTTCGTTGGTCAGCGTGATCTCATCAAAGGTGTTGTCGGCTGGCGCAGAGAGTACAGCACCTCCTCTTACGTTGACATAGATGCCATCGACAAAGAGCGCATCATTGTTCTCATCTACGGGGAACATAGCAATGAGCACATCGGGATACTCGGCATTGGCTGAATCGGCACTGGTTTCATCCACGTCCCAGAGATCTCCATCATCATTCAAAAGCGGGAAGGTACTCAATTGATAGCCGGTGAAAACTCGCTCCCTCACTTCTATGGTCTCCGTAACCGTTACATCTTGGCCATCTACAGACGATGCGATAAGTGTCACGTCGTAGGAGCCTGCTGCAGCATAGGTATGACTCGGGCTTACTTCGGTG
>JBCCXG010000561.1:0-4558 GCA_039191945.1 Bacteroidota bacterium | reverse complement strand
TCAAGAGGTGAGCACATCGCAGTTGCTGCGTGAGGGCCTGCTCAAACTTGCTCCAGGGCTCAGCGTGTACTAAGCCTGGGTCTGGGCCTCCGGGATTATTGATGAGTATATCAACAGTCAGGTTTTTCAACCGATCGGCGGCTTCTTCGATGTCATGAACTTTTGATTGATCCAATACCATATACTCATGAGGTCCGGCGGGGAGCTCGGATTTCAATTGGGCGAGCTTCGCTTCATTTCTCGAGGCCAAAGTAATTTTTGCACCACTTTCCGCAAGGCGCTTGGCGATGCCCCAACCAATACCCTGCGTGCTGCCGCAGACAAATGCATGACGATTTGTTAAATCGATCTTCATTGAAATGTGTTAAATATGTAATAGCCTTTTGTCAATCACCGACGCAACAATTGCTGCGGTTCTTGATTTACCCATAAATATGAGACAGCCTTTCAATCTAAAAAACTGGATCGAAGCAAATCGTGATATTCTAAAGCCTCCAGTTGGCAATAAGAACCTGTATGCGGATGCAGGAGACTACATCGTGATGATCGTCGGAGGTCCCAACGCAAGAAAAGACTATCACTACAACGAAACAGAAGAGCTCTTCTATCAGCTGGAAGGCGAGATCCTGGTCAAAATTCAAGAAGATGGCAAAGCCATAGACGTACCCATCAAGGAGGGGGAAATGTTCTTGTTGCCCGCAAAGGTGCCTCACTCTCCGATTCGGCCTGCTGATACGGTCGGGCTCGTCATCGAGCGCAAAAGAACGGACGCCCAACAGGATGGACTCCAGTGGTATTGTGACAACTGCAACAACAAATTGCATGAAACCTTTTTCCCGTTGACGAACATCGAGAAGGACTTCTTACCACGTTTTAGAGAGTTTTATGGATCGTTGCAGCTTCGTACCTGCAGCAACTGCGGGACTGTCATGGAGACGGACAATCGATTTGTCTGATGGAAATTGGTAACGAGCTAGCCAGCCTGGCCAGACAATACGATGAGGAGGATTCGCTGAAGTCCTATCGCCATCGCTTTCACATTCCTATGAAAGGCGATGATCAAGTCATTTATTTTTGTGGGAACTCTCTGGGACTGCAACCCAAGTCGGCGGCTACATTCATAGCACATGAAGTGGACCGCTGGAAGAACCTGGGCGTGGAAGGACATTTCCAGGGAGAGCTGCCCTGGGTCGATTTCCACAAGTATTCAAAGGATGCCTTGGGTCGATTAGTAGGTGCAAAGCCTGAGGAAGTCGTCGCCATGAACAATCTTACGACCAACCTCCATCTCATGCTGGCGTCGTTCTACCGGCCGACCGATCAAAGAAAGAAGTTGATCATTGAATCAGGCGCCTTCCCATCCGACCATTTCGCCGTCTCTACTTTCATGGAGTTGAAGGGTGTCGATCCTGCTGAGCACTTGATCGAGCTGGAGGCAGACGCCACCGGCTACTTAAGTCTGCCGCAGACCTTGGAGGTCATCGAGGAGGTGGGTAGCGAGCTTGCGCTGGTGCTACTCCCGGGCATACAATACTATTCCGGCCAGTGGTTGGCGGTCGGCCCTATCACTGCTGCTGCGCATGCGCAGGGAGCTTTTGTCGGATTCGACCTGGCGCATGCCATCGGCAATGTGCCACTCCAATTGCACGATGATGGGGTAGACTTTGCGGTCTGGTGTACTTACAAGTATCTGAATTCGGGGCCTGGAAGCGTCTCTGGCGTCTACATCCATGAGCGTCATGCCCAGGATGTTACTTTCCCACGACTGGGTGGTTGGTGGGCGCAGCAGGAAGAAGAACGTTTCCAAATGGAGAATGTCTTCAAACCCATGCAGGGTGCGGATGGATGGCAACTCAGCAATATGAACATCTTGGGGTCGGCGGCGCACCACGCGTCGCTAGAGATATTTGAGGCCGCAGGGATGGATCGCTTACGTGCTAAGAGCTTAAAGTTGACGGCCTATTTAGAGACCTTGCTCCAGGACAACGTGACTATCCGGCCCAACATAAAGATTCTAACGCCCTCCAATCCAGAAGAGCGAGGTTGCCAACTGTCGTTGTTTTTACCCAATCATGGGAAAGAGATTTTTGATGAACTTATCAATCGGGGCGTGGTACTCGACTGGAGAGAGCCTAACGTGATCCGGGTGGCACCCACACCACTGTACAACACTTTTGAAGAAGTGGCTACTTTTGTTCACATCTTGGAAGGAGCTTTCACGCGACATCAATGAGTAGGAGGGAACATGTGGCTATCGTCGGTGCAGGACTTGTTGGGTCGCTGCTGGGCGTCTTACTGCGTAAGCGCGGTTTTGAAGTATCCATCTTTGAGAAAAGAGGTGACCTACGGGACATTCAGGTGAAGAATGGCAGGTCGATCAATCTGGCTTTGAGTGATAGAGGGATCAGAGCGCTACGGGAGTCAGGCATTTACGAGGATCTCAAGACTGAGCTGGTTCCTATGAACGGACGCCTAATGCACAGCAGGGGGGGTGAGTTGACCTTCCAGCCCTATGGGAAAGAAGGGCAACATATCAATTCTGTGTCGCGGCTTAACCTCAATCGAAAGCTGATCGACATCGGTGAGCGCGCGGGCATCTCTTATTATTTCGATCATCGGTGCGTGGACGTAAATCCTAGAAGGACGACCGTTTACTTTGGCTATGAAGGGGGTGAAATAAAGAGAGAAGTAGATGTGATCATCGGAGCGGATGGGGCATTCTCAGAGGTCCGAAAATGCATACTCGAGGAAGAAAAACAAAACTTCACCAAGGAGTTTTTGGACTACGGATACAAGGAACTTTCTATTCCTCCCGGGAGCGATGGAGATTTCCAGTTTGAACCCAACTATTTACACATCTGGCCCCGAGAGCAGTACATGCTGATCGCGCTGCCCAATCCGGACAAATCGTTTACTTGCACACTTTTTCTGCCTTATGAGGGAGAGGTTTCCTTCGAATCGTTAAAGAGCAACCAGGATGTGTTGGACTTTTTCGCCAAGCACTTCCCAGATGCCCAGGGTCGTATGCCACACCTCCTTGAAGAATTTAATAGAAACCCGGTGTCGTCGCTGGTAACCATTCACTCCTATCCATGGCACTCCCATCGCACGCTGGTCATTGGAGACGCCTCACATGCGATCGTACCGTTTTACGGGCAGGGAATGAATGCTGGATTTGAGGACTGCCGGATTCTGATGGAGATTGCTGACGCGTATGCGTACGACTGGGAGACGGTATTCAAGGTATTCGAGCAGAGTCGGAAGCCTGATGCGGACGCCATTGCTAGTCTAGCACTATCCAACTTCATAGAGATGCGCGAAAAGGTCCGGGATGAAGGCTTCCTTGAGCGGAAAAAGATCGAAGCGCTACTCCATGAGCAATATCCAAATGACTGGATACCCTTGTACACGATGGTCACCTTCTCCCATATTCCTTACAGCGAAGCGAAGCGGTTAGGTCAGTTGCAAGATCAGGTATTTCGCAAGGCCAGAGCCGAAGGTTATACGGATGACTTACCTAGGATGGTTGCGGAGTTCAATGCTCTAAAGAAAGGCGCTGAGACAGTTCCTCAATAGTCGCTTGCTCAACGTCTGATATGCCATCCGCTGCATTGGCAAACAGATACATCGACTCCATCACAAAATCCTTTTCATCTCGGTGATCATCGAGATGACTCTTTAGTGCATTGAGAAACTTCTTCTTCCACCGGTCTATGTTCTCCAACAGGTAGCGAAACTCCGTGCGAAAGAGCTGGGCAATTCTCTCTTTTTCGTTGGGGTCTGAGGAGGATGCATAGTTGTCAGCCAGGCCATTGGCAACACCCAGCACGCCGTCCCACTCTTCCTTATCCAATACACCGTCGCTCATACAGACCAGCAGTGAAGGATACAGGTTCATCAAATAGATAAACTGCTCGGTATCCAAATCAACCTTTCGGACCTTGATGTACTCCTCATACAGATGATCTACTTGGTGCTTCATACAGGGCGAACAGTAATTGTTTGTTACTCGGGAAGGTCAGGCAGAAGCACTGCTTGAACCTAATGCAATTCCTCGTGTTAATCCCCTAAATTAAGCGATTCAATAAAAATATGTCTTTCAAAGTTGCCATTATCGGATCTGGGATTGCCGGGATTGCTTCAGCTATCCGCCTGGCCGTTAGAGGGAATCAGGTAGACCTATTCGAAGCCAACGAGTATCCAGGGGGTAAGCTGTCAGAGATCAGAAATGGCGGATATCGCTTTGATGCTGGCCCCTCGCTCTTTACGTTTCCAGAGCTAGTCGACGAACTATTCAAGCTGGCTGGTGAGGAGCCGGAGGATCATTTTTCCTATTTGAGGTTGGATGAAGTATGTCGGTATTTCTACGAAGACGGAACACGACTCACGGCTTTTGCGGACCGGCAAGAATTGGTAAAAGAATTGGTAGCGAAAACCGAAGAGGCTCCGGATAGCATTATAGCGGCACTGGACAAAAGTGCGCAACTCTATGATTTCCTCGGCGAAATGTTCATGTTTCGCTCGCTGCATGATCCTATGACTTTCCTGGGTAAGTCGG
>JBCCXG010000560.1:0-4575 GCA_039191945.1 Bacteroidota bacterium | reverse complement strand
GTTCAGACGGGAAGGATTTTTAGACAGCGCATCCGATTTTGGACAAGGTTGATAAGTTGAGTCGCCTTCGGCGGTTGAAGAGTTGAATGGTCTAGATCGAGGGCAGGCATTCCCCTTTAGGTGTTCGGGAGGTGTTCGAGGGGGGGGTAGCGTTGTTGAGTTTATAGGTTGTTAAGTTTTCTGCGACTCAGACATGAAACCTGGAACTCGATCCTCAAACATGTAACCTGCAACTTGAAACCCGGAACCCGAAACCCCCGCGCCCTTACAAAAACTTGTATCCTACGGAGAACTGGAACGTCCTCATCGGAAAGTCACCAAAACTGTCATCCTCCGCGGTAGAGCTTAAACCAAGGTTATATCGAGCGTCGATCACAAACTTTTGCACATCGTAGCCTACGCCGAAGCCCAGTGCAAAGTCGACCGTATTCAAATCGTCCTTGATGTCAATGTCCACATCATCATTCGATAGCTCTCCCACTAGCATAAAGCCTAATTGAGGACCCGCTTGGACATTGAATCCTTCGCCAGCCACCGGGTAGAATTTGGCGATCAAGGGGATGTTCAAGTAGTTATACCTCACTTTCGCATTGCCATCTCCATCTATGGCTGCCCCCTGCTGAGAGTAGATCAACTCCGGCTGGAACTTGAACCGGTCCTCGCCCACCTGAGCAAAAGCTCCTAAATGAATTCCAGCCTTGGCAGAGACCCCATCAGAGTCGCCGCCTATCGTACTGATGTTCAAACCAGCCTTCGCTCCCAACGACACGTCCTGGGACGAGGCGGTATAACTCCATAGGGTGAGTGTGAGAATGAGTAAAATCGAGAGACTATTCTTTTTCATGATGCGATTGTTCTGTAGAGGGAAAATAGGAATTTTTGATCTGAATGTGTTTGGAAATGCGTGAAAGAGTGATTTGGGACATGGCAATACGCTCTACTGATTTCACCTTAAGATTGGTGAGCACATGGAGAAGTATCCCAGTTACCAATGTCAATGCTCTATTTCAGTATCGTTTTTATACAATTCACAAGTTTGTCCATATCATTTTCGTCCGTATAGACATGAGCTGAAATGCGAACTGCCGACCCACGCAAAGAAGCATAGATTTTGCTTTTCTCAAACGGTTCTTGTAGCGCATTCAAGTCGATCGAGTGGCCAAATCTTATTCCAAAAAGGTTGCTTGTCCTATACTCACTTCCTTCGATGATGCAACCCAGCTCCCTTAGTTCCCGGATCGGTTCCGTGGTCAATCTTTTGCAATATTCTTGGATGCTTGCCACATCCCATTCTAAAAGTTGCTCGATTGCTCCACTCATTAACGATGTCAAGTGAAAATTGGAGTTTTCGCCAACATTGTACCTTCCCGCTAGAGGGCGATAATCAGATGTGTACTCAACCAGTCTCTGAAAATCATCGCTATCTTTTCGATTGATCCAATTTTCTTCTAGTGGTTTTCCATTGTCGAAGCGGGGCCCAAAGTATCCAAATGCGAATGAAAATGCTCCCAAGAGCCATTTGTATCCAACCGCAAAAACGGCGTCAGGCTGTATTTCCTGAATGTCGAAAGGTAAGGCACCAATAGATTGGGAGCCATCTATAATCAAAAAGGCATTGAACCGCTTGGCCCTATCACTTATTTCTTTGAGCTTAAACAGCGTACCATCTGTCCAATGTACGTTGCCCAAAGCGACAATTTTTGTCTTCTCGTTGATTGCTTCTAGTATCTGTTCGTTCCAGATCTTGCCTTTTTCTTTCACACCGCGGGGAGGTCCAACCACAACCATTTGCGCTCCAAATTCTTGGCAGATGTTTACCCAGGAGTAATAGTTGCTAGGATACTGCTCGTCGACTACTAGAATTTCCTCATTGGGATTGACCCTAATATTTTTCGCCACCGTTGCTATACCGTAGGACACGGAAGGCAACACGGCAATTCGTTGATAGTTTTCACAGTTAATCAACCTTGCAAAATTTCGCTTCAGCTGGTCGGTTGGCTCGAACCAATCATCACGGGGAATCTGGTAGGGTCTTGCTCTCTGTTCTATGGCCTCTTTGCCCAGTTGGCAGAGGCTTTTCATCAACGGTGCAATATTTGCACAGTTTAGGTAGGAGACATCTTTTGGTAGGTCGAATTTTTCTCCTTGTGATTCAATCATCCGTCACTTTTTTCGCAAACATCAAGTCGCATCTAGGTGAACTGGGTTTTCCATCGATTTTTTCAAAACCAAATTTCTCGTACAATCCGATAGCGGAGGCCATCCAAACCGAAGTTTCCAATACGACCTGAATTGCACCTCTTTCCTTTGCCGTACTCAGCAAATGTTCCAAGACGACTTTCCCAAAGCCTCTACCTCTTTGACTTTTTGCCACGTACATCTTTCTGATTTTAAAGGTCCGACCTTCGATTTCTTTGATCGCTCCAATGGCAAGAAGTTGTCCGTCGTCATTTTCGAGTATCAAGAATGTACCATTATTTCCAAAATATTCGCTTTCGATCTTGGTCAAGTCAGACTCAGAGGTTGCTGGCGCGTATTCAAAACCAAACTCGGCAAGGCCGTCTTTCACCAGCTGAATGACGCTCTCCTTGTCGTTTTTATGATAAGGGCGAATATTCATTTTGAGGACAATTTCGACGGAGGGGTTCCTACTAATGGGCCCGCGTCCCGAGCTCAGCTAAGGCCACTAACATAGTGTACGTCTAAATTAAGCGCAAAGCTGGGCGATTTGGAATCTCAGGTGAAACCCGCTACCGACCAGGTGTCAAATTGTGGAATCAGCCAGGCAAAAGAGCAATACTAAAGCAGCTTCGTACAATTTCCTAGAAGGCAAAAGCAGGTGCTGTCTGCAACAAACCTATCCTCCCAAAACCATCATCAAAGATTCTTGATTCCCGTAGCCCTTCAAGACCAAACGGTCTTGATAAATCTCCAGGATGCCGTAGGAGCTGTCTTCGGTATCCACCATACCAAACATTGTCAGGTAATGGATGCCGTCCTTGACTTCGTAGGCGCCAGCGTGGTTGTGACCGTTGATGTACGCCACGACATTGGGTCGACCTTCTATGAGCTTAAGGATTTGCTCGTTATTCCAGAGGTTGTGCGGATCATCCAGCGGCCTGAGGGGCAAGTGTGAAAAGAGAATCACCTTTTGGTCCAACATCGTTGCACTGTCTAGCTGCTGCGCCAGCCAGTTTTGCTGTGCCTCGCCGATGGCACCATTCCACCGCTGTTGGTTTGGCTTGCCATCGGCGTAAGCGTAGTACCTATTCACTTCCGTGGTATCATGGCCATGCAAAAGGTAGGAGTAGTAGGCATAATCCGTCGCATCCAACACGATGAACCGCCAACCTTGCTTGGCATAAGAATAATAGTAATCAGGCATGTCAAGCTTCCCAAGTAATTCGCCAAAGCGCTTGGCATCGACGTCGAAGTCGTGATTCCCAAGCAATTGGTAGCTTTCGATCCCCGGATCGAGTTGCTCGTAGATGGGCAGGACCGCATCAAAACTCTCCCACTTCACATCGATCACATCGCCAAGGGTCTGCACGAAGTCTACCTGGTAGTGATTAAAGGTGTCGATGGCCTCCTCCAGTTTCCAAAGGGATTCCCCATAGTATCTCTTGCCTGCCGTGGGTTTGTCTGCATATTGAGGGTCGGCAACCAGGCCAATGGTTAGCAGGGGTTCCTTAGTTGAGCAGGCCATCAGGAGGATCCATAGGATAAAACATGTAAGAAGTTGACATTTCATGTGGTCTATGACGTTTGTAATTATGAGGGCAAAGGGACTCAAGCAAGACGCCGCTCCCTAGCGGCTCAAGCCAAGTTAGTCCAAGACTTTCAAAACCTATTTTTCCGTATGAAAATCAGTACTTCCCTTACTTTGAACCGTACCATTTGGAGCTTACTCCAGATATCACCATCCTCAAAAAGATAAGGATGACCTCAGCCGTTTAGCTCTGAATGACCAGAAAAATCACTTTTTCCCAACCGCCGCCCAAAAAGATGATTTCATCGCCGGCACATCGATGCCCGTATAAATGCCAATAGGACGTTGGGTATTCTCTGGAGGAGTATCCATCACCTGCAGGGTCGCATGTTCCGGATGGATCAGGGCTTCAATGATCGCAACATCCCACATGATCCATTGCCGCTTTTCGGGATCCTCTGCGGTCCACCAGCGGTCAAACGTCTCCCATCGATCGAGCAGAAGCTCACCCACTTCCCCTACCCCATCGAGCTGTCGGTCTACTTCCACTTTGGTGAAAACCAAATGCTGGGAAGTGGTAGCCGTCATGACATCCATCTTAAGGCCCGCAGTATTCAGTAATACCTCCACCGCGAGGGTATCGTTTCCCGAATTAAACTCCTTCTTGTCATAAGCGTTGGTAGCAGGATCATGCCAAAACCCCAGGTAGTGTACATGGATACGGGGTACGATGGTTGAATCCAGTATGACAGCAGAGGCAACATTCGTGCAAGAACCCAGGATCACCAGGTGCAGCGGATCCTCAACCGTATGCTTTCTGGCCTGGTCGATGATGAATGTGCTTGCCTCGGATAGCCGAGGTCCAT
>JBCCXG010000559.1:0-4583 GCA_039191945.1 Bacteroidota bacterium | reverse complement strand
GTAGACGTTGTTCACTTCGAGCGGGTCGTTGAGTCGATCGTACAGTTCCCACTCATCTACGTCGTAATAATAGTGCACCAGCTTGTACTCCTTAGTCACGGCAGCATAGTGACGCTTCACCATGTGAACGGCCGGATATTCGTAGTAGTGATAATAAACCGCATCACGCGTCCAGGCATCGTCTTGTCCTTTGAGGAGCGGCACAATACTCTCCCCTTGCATGTTACTCGGAGCCGGGATCCCTGCCATCTCCAAGAAGGTCTGTGCAAAATCCAAGTTCTGTACCATCTCCTCATTGACCGCCCCGGGTTGAATGACACCCGGCCACTTGATCAGTAGTGGTGTCTTGAAGGATTCGTTGTAAATAAATCGCTTGTCAAACCAGCCATGCTCTCCCAGGTAAAACCCCTGGTCCGAAGTATACACAACAATCGTATTTTCGGCCAGCCCACTTTCCTCCAGGTAGTCAAGGACCCTCCCGACGTTATCATCCACTGATGATATACAGCCCAAGTAGTCTTGCATGTACCGCTGAAACTTCCATTTCATCTTATCCTCGTCCGTCATCCCTGGCCAGTTGGCTTTGAACCAGTCATTGATGCTGTCAAGCACAGGTTCATATTGCGCTCGCTGAGCCTCATTGGCTCGCCCGTAGGGTCCTGTGAATCCGGTCTCCCATTCTTTGACGACCGGTTGCGCCAGATCCCCCATCTCTGCCAGCGTTTCTGGACGGATCTTCGAGTCGTGACCATACATCATATGTGTCAGGAGGTTCATCTCCGCAGTCTTAGCGGCAGTACCTCGGTTCGAGTAGTCATCAAAGAGCGTCTCCGGAAGCGGGAAAGTCTTTTTTGTGAATTCTTTGAACTTGTCCGGACGGGGCCACCAGGGCCGATGAGGGGCTTTGTGCAAGTAAGCCATCATGAACGGCTTATTGGGATCTCTTTTGTTTTGCAGCCAATTGAGGGTGAGGTCCGTGATGACGTCTGTCACATAGCCCTCGATGGTCGTATCGCCCTCCGCGGTGATAAATCGCGGATTGATGTAGTTGCCCTGTCCAGGCAGGATCATGAAGTCATCCACACCTTTTGGATTGTTGCCGAAGTGCAGCTTGCCGTACATCGCCGTTTGATAACCATTGGCCTGAAAGATTTGAGGAAACGTGACCTTGGTCGTATCAAAGGGCATGCGATTGTCAATCTTGCCATTAAGGTGGGTGTGCAGGCCGGTCAGTATCGTCGCGCGGGAAGGAGCGCAAATAGAATTAGAGACGCAGGCATTGTTGAAGCGAATGCCTCCGGCAGCGATTCGATCAATATTCGGCGTCTGAATCAGGTGGTCCTGATAGGCGCTGATCGCCTGATAAGCATGGTCATCAGACATGATGAACAGGATGTTGGGTGGGCCTTTTGGCTCTTCCTGTGCCTGATCAGCACTCGAACAAGACGCCAGGAAAAAGACTGCGACAATAAGGTGAATTAGTTTTTGCATGATGGGTCAAAGAAAGATTGGGCACAATATACCCATCATGCCACAGACACACCAGTAGGCAGTGTCCTGTCAAGCGTCCGAGTCGATTATCTCTTTTAGATATAAAGTGAGGGGTTCAGTTTGAAGCCATTTTGCCTTGCAAACTGTAAGCACTGGCGTTTGGTGCCTTCATAAATGCTGCCTCCGAAGTAGTAGATATGGAATTGATTCTTCTCCCTTCCGTTTCGGCGAAGGTGGTAAGGTGAAGGTTTGCGAAGCAAGGTAAGGATCACGTAGCGAAATGGATTGGTCAACATAGCCGTTTGGTTTTAGTATGGAGCTATCGAGCGTATGCCTGAAGCTTGATTCAACTATTACATCTTCGAAAATGTCAAGAAAGGGCAGGAAAACCCAAAATCGGCAGGCGAGACGGTACATCCGCCTACTCACGCCGAATAAAACGAACATGAATCGCAAACGCCAGAAAGCAGCATACACCACTGTTAGCCCTTTGGATGGTGTTGGTATTGGGGCTACGCTTACTACCCGTCATTCGTCTTGGGCGTCCATCATTGAGTAGCGCAATAGCATCGATTGATTAAATTGTCCTCGCCGATTGGCCGACCGTTTTATAATGATTCGTTACTACTTACTCCTGGTCTGGATTTTGTTGCCGCTATTACCTTACGCCCAGGTCGATTCCATCGATATTGCGCTTCGCTCAAGACCTGAAACACCAGAGACCGTCGACTGGCTTCATAAGGCCATAGAACCTCTCAAACGTACGGATTCGGAATTGCTGGAGGATTATGCGCGGAAGACCCTCGCCCTGGCCCAAGAGATTGGCTACAGGTCCGGGGAGGGAAAAGCATTGGAGTTGATCGGCTTGTCTCTCAAGCACCGAGATCAATATGAAGACGCGACTTCCCACTATCTGCAAGCAATCGATATATTCCGACAGGTCGGGGACCGTGTCAACGAGGCATCAGCACAAATCAATATCGCCAATCTGTATGACGAACTGGGCCAAAGTGATCGAGCGAAAGTGGAAATGCAGCAGGCCATCAGCATTTTGGAGCAAGAGGATGCCCCGATGACCTTATCCAGGGCTCGTCTTAACCTGGGCGTCGTCTATTTCTATCTTGAAGACTACGATTCCGCGCTCTACTATTTCAACGAGGTCATGAAGTACAGAAAGGAGGTACAGGATACCGCGGGTATCGCCATCCTCTATCTCAATACTGGCAACGTCTACGAAATGCAAGGAGATCTGGAGGCCGCAAAAGAAGGGTACATGGAAGCTGCTAAGTGGACCAAAGATGACGAACTACTGGCAGCGAACATTTTTCTAGGCATTGGCAATATCCTATTGATGCAGAATGATGAAGAAGGCCTCGAGTACCTGGAGCAAGGTATGAAAGTCGCCAAGGATACCGACCAACCCTACATGGTCCAGGTGGGCACCTCTTACTACAAGAAACACTACCTCCGACAAAAGGACTATGAGCAAGCCTATAAGTACCTCGACGAGGAGTACAAAATCGACGATGAGATCCGTGGCGAGCAGGTGCAAAAGGAGATCGAAGTACTCTCCCTCAAATACGAAGATGAGCGCAAAGCGAAGCAGCTGGCCGAGTTGCAGGCCGAGCAGGCGCAGCAACGTCTCTTTCTTGTATTGACTGGCGGTGCGAGTGTAGCTTTGTTGATTATCACACTGCTGGTGGTCTATGTGCTAAGGCTCCGCACGCGCAACAACAAGTTGGAAATGGTAGGCCTCCGTACTGAGTTGGACCAGAAGAACAAAGAACTCGCCTCCTATGCCCTCAACTTTATTCAGAAAAACGAACTACTCGGGGAGCTCACGGACAAAGTCAATGAGATCAAAAAGAGCGCTAGCGAAAAAACACGACACAGTTTGAATCAACTGAATGGGGTCATCAACAGTAGTATGCGCATCGACCAGGACTGGGAAACCTTCCGAAAGATGTTCGAAGAAGTACACACGGGCTTCTTTACCCGTCTAAAAAGAGAGTACCCGGAACTGAGCAATGCCGACCTCAAACTCAGTGCGCTGCTGAGATTGAATATGAACCTGAAGGAATCTTCGCGGGTCTTAGGCATCAGCTCTGACAGCGTGAAGACAGCACGCTACCGCCTTCGAAAGAAGTTTGGGTTGAATACGGAAGACAACCTCATCGACTTTCTGATTGCTTTTGACGCTGAGAGAGTTTCCGCCAGCGCTTCCTAGATTATTGGATTAAAACATTGATAATCAATTAATTACAATAGTTAGTACACCTTGTAAGTTCCTGTATTTCCGCCTTGTACACCTATCATCCACCTCCTTTTTGCGGCTGACCAGGTACTTGTCTCGTTCTTCGAAATGTCAAGTGTGTAGCGATTTGCTCACACATCATGTATCACATTTCAAAAAAAGAAGAACAATGCAAGCATCAATGCGAAAAATCAACAACATCAGCTTGATCAAGTATGGCATCTTACTCATTCTATTACCCATTCTCACCCAGCGCTGTACAAAGACCGCAGCGACAGATTTCGACCGGCCCCTGATGAGTGCGCCAAGCTATGCGCTGGAATCGACGACCGGAAAGCGCTTCGGCTCCGACCAGTTTGCAGGCAAGTACGTGGTATTGCACATCGCCACCACTTGGTGTCCATACTGCAATGCAGAAGCTCCTCACCTACAGTCCTTGTTCGAAAACTACAGGGGTCGCGGCGTGGAAGTCGTCATCATCGATGTCAAAGAGTCTGGTGACTTGGTCCACGAAAAGCTTGTGGAGAGGTTTGGCTTGACCTTCCCGGTTTTGCTTGATCATGAGGGTGCAGTAGCAGCCAGCTTTGCCCCAGCAGATGTGCTGCCCGAACTCGCCCGGGACGAAATCATGCTGGCTTCTAACCTGCTCATCGATCCTGAAGGCACGATTCAATTCATGTCCTTGCTGGATACAAAAAACTTCGATGTTGAACTGACCGCTCTGAGGGCACAGTTGGATGACTTGCTTGCTGCTGCTCACTAGCCTGTTTTTGAGCCCTAAGGGTTCAGCAGACGACTTGGTCTACTTGCGAAAAGACAAGATACAGGTTGTCAAGTC
>JBCCXG010000558.1:0-4590 GCA_039191945.1 Bacteroidota bacterium | reverse complement strand
TTGATAAATCAGTGAAAGCAGCCAGAGGTACCGTTCAATGTGAGAACACAACCCTGCATTTATTAAAGGCTAACGACTTCGTCGCTGACACGATTCGAAAGCAAATGGCAGATCAAAATATTCTCTTGATCAACATTGTCTCTTCGGCCGGATCTGGTAAAACGACATTGCTCCAAGAGACTGGAAAGCGATTGGGTGACGAGCTAAACATTAAGATTCTGGTCGGTGACGTCGAGACGGAGCGGGATGCGGACAGGCTTCGAGATGTCGGTATTGATGCCTTACAAATCGCCACTGGAGGGATCTGTCATCTCGAGGCGCAGATGATCGTCCAGGGCATGGAAGGCCTGGATCTTTCGGAGACAGATGTATTGATCATTGAGAACGTTGGGAATATGGTTTGTCCTTCCAGCTACGATCTAGGCGAGGATTATCGTGTGAGTCTTATCGCGTCCACTGAGGGTGATGATAAGCCGAAGAAGTATCCCAAGATGTTCCTGACAAGTGACGTGATGCTTGTTTCCAAATCTGACCTCTTACCTTATTTGCCATTTTCGGTAGAGGCTGTGACTAAGGATGCACTTGAGATCAATCATCAGTTGGAAGTGATGCAGGTGAGTAGTATGTCGGGTGAAGGATTGGATATTTGGTGCGATTGGCTAAAGAAAAAGGTAGCTGAAAAGAAACAGGGCGTCTTGGTGCAGTAGATTTTGCAAGGCTTCCTGATCCATATCGCGGGTAGGGTCCAGGGCGTGGGCTTCAGACCTTTCGTTTGTGACTTAGCAACGAAGTTGGGTTTGAAAGGTAATGTCAGAAATACCACTGAAGGTGTGTTCATCGAACTAGCCACGGAGAATCGACAGGAAGTGACGGGGTTGGTACAGCAGATCATCGAGCATGCACCACCGAGGGCGCGAATGGAGTGTGTTCGTTATTATCCACAAGAAGTTCTTGATTACCCTAGTTTCAGCATTACAACCAGCGAAAATACGAATCCCTGCACGATCAAAGTCTCACCTGATTTTGCGCTGTGTCAAGATTGTAGGGTGGAACTGCTAGATCCAAAAAATAGAAGATACAAGTACGCTTTCATCACATGCTCAGTTTGTGGTCCGAGGTATTCGATCATGGATCATCTTCCATATGATCGCCCCCAGACCACTATGTCAGACTTTGATATGTGCACAACATGTGATAAGGAGTATTCTGAAATAAGTAATCGAAGATTTTATTCCCAGACCAATTCTTGCTCGTGCTGTGGCGTACAACTCGCCTGGCACGGGCATTTCCCAACTTCACTCAGTGAGCTTCCCGGGAAGGAATTGATGGCCGCGAAACACAGCCTAAGTGAGGGTAAAATCGTTGCGGTCAAAGGGATCGGAGGCTACCTTCTCCTTTGCGATGCCACAAGCCGTAGCACGATTCAACGGCTTCGTGACCGTAAGCAACGGCCGCACAAGCCATTCGCGGTCTTATTCGACAGTCCATCTCATGCGGGACGGTATGTGGAGATGCCTGAGGAAGCGGAGCAGTGGCTGTCCAATGAGGTGAGTCCCATCATGCTACTAGAAAGTCTGGAGAATTCGCCTAGGATGCCTTGGGATTTGATTGCTCCGGGTTTGTCTACTGTTGGGGTGATGGTTCCCTATGCACCCTTGCTACAACTGATTGCGACTGAATTTGGCAGGCCCTTAATCGCTACGAGCGGCAATATCAGTGGGGGATCGATTGCCTTTGCTGATGACTCGATTGAGGATCTGTTGCAGATTGCCGATGGTGTATTGAGTCACAATCGGGAAATACTGCATCCACAAGATGATTCTGTCATGCAAATGGCATCCGGAACAGAGATTATTCTTCGGCGATCGCGTGGTCTGGCTCCTTCCTATTTCGGCCCAATTCCCACTGATAATCATGAGGGTATTCTGGCCCTGGGAGGCCATCTGAAGGGGGCTTTTGGCTTATCACAGGGAGGGTCCTGGCACATCTCCCAATACCTGGGAAGGCTGGACGGTCATGAAGCTCAAGAGGCTTACAAAAGTTCGCTTCAACACGTCATGACCCTCTTTCAATGCGATCCTGAGGTTATCTTGTTCGATAAGCATCCTACCTATTTTACCTCGGAATGGGGATCAGATTGGGCTCGAAGTTTGAAGAAACCGGTTGTCAGGATACAGCATCATGAGGCCCATTTTGCTGCGGTGCTGCAAGAGAACGATTTGATCGATGAACCAAGCTCGGTGTTGGGTGTGATATGGGATGGGACGGGCATGGGTGACGATGGCCAGATTTGGGGCGGTGAGTTCTTCGAATACTCCCGCCTTGAGATGAAACGTTTGATGCACTTCAACTACGTCCCGGTACTGGCCAATGATAAGATGGCAGAATCCCCAAGACTGTCACTACTGGCTTTTTCCGCCGGTGATGACGATCTGGAGGATTTCCTGAAAGAGAAGTTCACAGCAACTGAGTGGCAGGTCTATCGGAGCATGGCGAAGAAACCCATGATCCTGACGAGCAGTGCAGGCAGACTTTTCGACGCTGTCGCTTGCCTTTTGGGTCTGATTGATGACGCTACCTACGAGGGGCAGGCGGCTATGCTTCTGGAGCAATGCGCCAGAAGCTACAAAGGTAGGTTTGAAGCTTATCATTTAGCGATTAGCGAAGATCAAGTGGTGATGAAATCATTGCTCCGCCAACTATTGAAGGATAAGGAAGGGGGTGTGCCGGTGAGTCAATTGGCGCATAAGTTCCATGGAACTTTAGTCGAACTAGTCCGTGTAGTGGCACGGGATCGTGGATATCGCAGTGTGGCTTTTTCCGGTGGGGTCTTTCAAAATGCGCTGCTGGTGTCCCTATTGAAAGAGAGACTCTCGTCTCAATTCGCCTTGTATTTCCATCGGGAGCTTTCTCCCAATGACGAGAACATTTCATTTGGGCAGCTCGCCCATTATCATATGGGGCTGCAGAGGCAGCTTCAACGAACATCAAAAAGAGAAAATTATGTGTCTAGCGATACCTGGTAAGGTGAAATCCATCGAGACTCAATTCGATGGTGCGGTGAAGATGGCCAAGGTCAGCTTTGGCGGAATAATAAAGGAGGCCAGTCTTGAGATGGTGCCTCATGCACAAATTGGAGATTATGTGCTTATTCATGTTGGGGTGGCCCTTTCTGTCGTCAACGAGGAGGAGGCTAAGCAAACCTTCAAGTACCTCGAAGAAGCTGGTGAGTTAGACGAATTAAACCCTGAAGACCTATGAAATTTCTGAAAGAATATCGAGACCCTGAAATGGTCAAGCGCTATGTGGATCGTATCCACAAAGTGACAACTCAACCGTGGACCTTGATGGAAGTATGCGGGGGACAAACGCATAGTCTGGTGAAGAATGGTATTCTTGAATTATTACCAGAACAAATCAGAATGGTTCACGGTCCCGGCTGTCCGGTCTGCGTGACCCCCCTCAATTTGATTGATCGGGCCGTACATCTGGCGGAAGAGAAGGACGTCATTCTTTGCTCGTTTGGCGACATGCTGAGGGTACCGGGATCTGAGAAGAGTCTTTTGGAGGCGAAAGCAGCTGGGGCTGATATCAGAATCCTCTATTCTCCTCTTGAGGCTGTTAAGATTGCCGAACAGCATCCGGACCGTGAGGTGGTCTTCTTTGCTGTTGGGTTTGAAACGACGGCACCGGCCAATGCGCTTTCTGTTGTTCATGCGATTCGGGGAGGACTCAAGAACTACTCTATCCTGGCATCGCATGTGCTGGTACCACCTGCCATCGAAGCCGTATTGGCTGACCCTGAAAATCTGATTCAGGGCTTTTTGGCCGCTGGCCACGTCTGCACGATCATGGGCTTGTACGAATACTACCCCATAGTGGAGCAATATCAGATTCCAATCGTGGCTACAGGCTTTGAACCCCTTGATCTACTTCAGGGCATTCTGATGACTATTGAGCAGCTCGAAGCAGGGTCAGCGAAGGTGGAGAACCAATACAGCCGAATGGTAACTATGGAGGGTAATGTGCCCGCTCAAAACCTGATCAAGAAGGTCTTTACCATTGCTGACCGCGAATGGAGAGGTATCGGTACCATTCCTATGAGCGGATATGAAGTCCGACCCGAGTTGGCCATGTTTGACGCCAATAAGAAATTTGACGTACAGATCTCCAGAGCGAAGGAGTGCGAGCAATGCATCGCCGGCGCCGTGCTTAGAGGTCTCAAGCGTCCTAACGAATGCAGTCAGTTTGGCAAAGGCTGTACACCTACGACACCACTTGGTGCCCCTATGGTTTCATCAGAGGGGGCGTGCGCTGCTTACTATCATTTCGCTCAAGTGGACGAAAAGCAGGAGGAGCTGGTATGAGCACCAAGATGGCACTGAATTGCCCCATGCCTAAGTTGGACTTTGAGACGATTACTTTGGGGCATGGTAGCGGAGGCTTGTTGACGCATAAGCTGTTGGATGCAGGCGTTTTTGAACTGTTTTCGAATGATAAACTTGATCGACAGCATGATGGTGCCATGCTTGAGCTGACCGGGCAGGTGGCAATGACCACTGACAGCTTTGTCGTATCTCCTATCTTCTT
>JBCCXG010000557.1:0-4591 GCA_039191945.1 Bacteroidota bacterium | reverse complement strand
TCGCCTCGTCGCAAACGAGGACTAGCGGTGAAACCCAGGTTCTCATCCTCGTTTGTAACGAGGATGGCTAAAGCCTAGCGTTTTGTAATGCGGAAAAGACAACAGACCCAAAAACTGGTGAAGGTGGAATGGACCGCAACTACGATACAGTAGGCTGGATTGAGTTTGAAACCCCCAATGTTTAGGACTCCCCGTTGCCATCGAGGACTAGGAGTGGCGTAAACACTCAGTTTAAATTCAACTTCGACTGCCAATTGGCGTCCTCGATGATTTTGTTGATAAAGGCCTTCCGATCAAAATCAGGCTTGAAAGACATGCCCTGGTACAGTTCGGCGTACTGTTTGTCCAAGTCATCCAACATGAAGTCCGCATCTGCTGAAATATGGTCCAGGAAGGACGCGTACTCCGCTCGATTGAAGAGGAGGTGCTTCGCGTCAATGACCCGCTGCTCTACAACGACTTTTACTTTCTTGTGGCATCGGCACGGATTGTCTTTGTTCACAAGACCGCATTTGTCATTCATGAAATTGTAGAGATCCCTCCGGGCCTTGCCCAACTTCGCCCGAAAATTGTCTTTGCTCATCTCCATGATCTCGGAACCGATGTTGTGATCCCCACCTAACATCTCTCCGATAATGTAGATCAGGCGCTGTTCTCGATTGAGGCACAGCAGCATGCCGGACATGCAGCTCAGGTTCATTTCCCGGATGAGCTCTTTGGATTCTTGGCGCTCGACCTCGGTCATGTCATGATCCGGAATCGAATCGAGACCTGCCGCCAGCACGCTAAAATCGGTCATGAACCGCTCTCTGCCCTTTTTCTTTTCCGATAAGAAGTGATTGACGACAATCCGATAGGCCCACGTGCGAAAAGTACTTTTGAAATTGAATTTGCTCAAGTGGGTGACCACTTTGATCATCGCTTCCTGCGTGAGATCCGCGGCGTTATCCGGATCATGGACCATCTTCCAGGCCACATTGTAAATGTAAGGCTGGTGCCTTCGCAAGAGTCTGTCAATGGCCTCGCGATGCCCCTCCAGAGACTTTCGGATCAGTTCATCATCGCTCTCGTCATCTTTGTACGCCTTCGTAAAAGGATTCATGCTTCAATCGTTGATTTGCATTTAGACGAAGAAACGACAGCGGTGTGAAAACTTCCTAAGAAAGAAAATTAGAATTTGTCATAAAGAAAATCAACAAATCCGTCATCGTACTCGTGCCCTTTTTTGAACAAGAAATAGCGATGGTTAAGAGTTCTCATCTTCGTTTGGCATGAGGACGTCTAAAGCCAAGCATTTGCAACACGGAAACGACAACGGAATTAAAAACCGGTGAAATTGGAATGGAGCGCAGCTGCTGCAGCCGGATTGAGTTTGAAAACTCCAAAGTTTTAGGTGCACTCGTTGCAAACGAGGACAAGAGATGGGTTAAGTTGGTGGGCACCGTTTAAAAAACCTCTAAGCTACGAGTAGTCGTTGGTAAAGGAAGACCAACAGAGGGGCCAGCAACTCGAGCTTCTGAGCGCGGCGCCTAGGAGTACTTATCAATTAGCAAAACAGGCGTTATCAACAAGTTCCACAAATCTCTGGTGCAAAAGCGCTATTTTCATCTACAAGCGTGAAGCACTTCAAAACGATCACCGACTATTGCCGAGGTATCAACATTGCCCCTCCTAAGCATCCCCACTTCGATATCCGCAGTTTTGAGGAAAACATGGACATCGTCCATCCGCAAATGCCATCATTTCGGCACGAGTTCTACGCAGTCGCGATTAAGGCGGATGGTGAAGGAAAGGTGGTCTCGGGACAGTTTTCGGATTTCCCTAAGGGCGCTGCATTGTTTTTCAACACGCCATTCCAATTGATCTCCTGGGACATTGTCCCCAATTGGACGGGTTACTACATCATGTTCAGCCAGGACTTCGTGACCCAGTCCAGCGTGCTCACGCAGATTCTTGATCTCTTCCCCTTTTTGAAGATGGAAAAGTCCATCCCATTCAACGTAGCGCCCGGACGGTACGAAGAAATCCTATCGATCTACAGTAACATTAGGGAGGAGTATCATGGGACGGCAATGGACAAGTTCCAGATGATTGAGGCGCAAGTGTATTTACTCTTAACTAATGTTAGGCGTTTATTTGAAGAACAGGTCGATAGTGAGCTAGCGGCGTCAAGCCTCAAAGCCGCGGACCTGAAGCTATTATCAAGGTACCAAACCCTCATACAAACCAGTTTCTATCCGGATGCTCAGCTTGACACTTTTGCCAACCTGCACTCCACGAGCTACTACGCCCAAAAACTAAGCGTGCATCCCAACCACCTCAATGCGATCGTGAAAAAGATTTCCGGGATCACCGCACTCAATCACATCCATCATCACCTCCTGGCGTTGGCAAAGTCATACCTCGCGCAAACGGACTGGAGCGTCAAAGAAATCGCCTACAGCTTGCGGTTTGAGAGCCCCAATAACTTCAGTGCGTTTTTCAAAAGGAACGCCGGGATGACTCCCCTCGAGTACCGACAGCAGGTCAATCTTTGAAATCCATACTTCCTCCTTTGAAATCCTAATCAATCGGCGTCGCCTGATCCGCAGCTTTGTATTGTAATTAATCAATAAAGCAAATGAAAGCACTCCTCATAGGCGCGATCGCTTTGATCACTCTCAATCTGAACGCACAAGAAATGAAAGATCCTCAGCATACGGTGACTGGTCTGTTCATCGCAACGGACCAGCAGGACTGGGACCAAGTCTCGAGTTCTTTTCACGCACAAGTCCGACTCGACTATTCGTCCATGAATGGCAATCCGGCTGCCACCTTAACGCCAGAGGAAATCATTACCGCATGGAAAGGTATCCTACCTGGCTTTGAGCACACGCACCACCAACTGGGGAATATGACCTCCCATGTCAAGGGCGATTCGGCGACTGTCTTCTGCTACGGAACGGCCAGCCACTACCTCGGCCATGAGGCGGGCAACCTCTGGATCGTGGTGGGAACTTACGATTTCCAACTGGTCCGCATCGACGATGGAAACTGGAAGATCGCCTCTATGACCTTCGACTTCAAGTATCAGGATGGCAACACTTCGCTGCCGGAGAAAGCAATAGGTAACATCAAATAAAATGAAATCAGAACGAGTTGCACTATTCATATCCTTCATCGTCCTCATAGTCGGTTGTTTACCAACAAAAGAAAAAATGAATAATACTGCAAACAACAATAAATCCGCCGCCAGAGCCTTCTTCCAAGCGCTGGAAAAGGAAGATGTAGACGCGCTCGTCGCGTTGTTTACGGATGATGCTCAGCACATCAACCCATACCACTCTGGGCTTTTCCCGGAGGGAGCGATAGGCATAGAGGGTATCAGACAGTACTGGGCACCCGTCTTTCCCAAGTTCGATGGTATGGAGTTTCTCATCGAGGAGCTCTACGCAATGGAGAACCCCAACGTCGTATTTGCCAAATACACAGGCAAAATCAAGTTAAAGGACGGTGTTGGATACTACGAAAACAATTATTACTCAACATTCAAATTCAACGAAGCAGGTCTGATCACCGAATATGTGGAAATATTCAATCCTATCGTCGCTGCTCGCGGCTTCGGATTAATCGACCAAATCAAATAATACAGATATGAAAAAGATAACATTCGCAATAGCAGCCTGTGCAGGCTTTATGGCCTGCACCACTACTACAAAAACCACAAACGAACAAGCCATGCCCTCCACATTATCAAATGAAATCACGATGAAAAAAGTCAACTTCCAGAGCGAAGGTGCTCAACTCACCGGCAACTTGTATTATCCTCCCAACTTTGACGCCTCCAAAAGCTATGCAGCATTGGTCGTGTCCGGAAGTTGGACGACGGTCAAAGAGCAAATGGCGGGCTTGTACGCCGACAAACTGGCCAATGAAGGGTTCATCACGTTGGCCTTCGACTTCCGCAACTTTGGCGAGAGTGAGGGAGAGCCGCGATTTTACGAAAGTCCCGGCTTGAAGAAAGTAGACATTAAGAATGCCGTCACCTATCTCGAGGGTTTGCCCGAGGTGGACAATGCCAAAATTGGAGCCTTTGGCGTCTGTGCTGGCGCCATGTATACGCTCATGGCCGCCTCCGAAGACAGCAGGATCCAGTCTGTGGTCACGACCGCCTCCTGGCTGCACGATGGGGAAGCGGTCAAACTGTTCTACGGTGGAGAAGAAGGCGTCAACACCAAAATTCAAGCGGCGCAGGCGGCGAAGAAGGAATATGCTGAAAACGGCTCTGTGGCCTACATTCCCAGCATCTCCACCGAAGACCCAACGGCTGCCATGTACGGGCCCTATGACTATTACCTTAACCCTGAGCGAGGAGCGGTACCTGAATGGAGCGCCGACAAGTTCGCAGTGATGTCCTGGGAAGACTGGTTGACTACTGACCCGATGCCGACCGCAACGTCATTGATGCAACCTACACTGATGATCCATTCCGATGGGTCAGTATTGCCGCAGTACACCAAGCAATACTTCGAACGATTTGCGTCGGTAGACATGAAGCTGCACTGGATGGAAACGGAGCTGGAATCCCCTTACCACAAGAGATCGGAAGAGC
>JBCCXG010000556.1:0-4600 GCA_039191945.1 Bacteroidota bacterium | reverse complement strand
CCGGTGGTAATACCGATCGGCTCATCCTATCGGGGACCAATCGCACGATCTCGGGAACGGGAAGCGTAGAGTCGGACTGGCGTACACGGGTTAGTGGAGGCAATAAGACCATCCTGGCAGGTAGTGACTTGACTTTCACCGGGGGTACCAATCGTTTTACCATTGATGACAACATTACCATTACCAATAATGGTAGGATCAGCTTGAGGAATGACATTCGCACAGGAGGAAATGGTACGACGTGGATCAACGCCGTCAACAGCACATTGATCGTACGTAACCAGATGTTTATGAACGACGGCGTCAGGGGCAATTTCTCGGCTTCTGCAGTCGGCAACACGGTGGTCTATTCAGGAGGTGATCAAACCTTGCGCACGCCAATCGACAATGAATTTTACAATCTGTCCATCGAGGGCACTGGCACGAAGTCCATGGCAGCGGCGCTGATCGCTCTAGGTAACCTTTCGATTACCAGTGAGCTCAATGTGACGGGTAACGACTACCAGTTGACCATAGGAGGGAGCTGGAGCAATACAGGCCTTTTCAATGAGCAATCCGGGACGGTGCTCTTTAATGGTACAGGTGCCCAAAACATCTCCAACGAATTGGGGGAAGACTTCTACAACCTGGTCGTCGACAAGCCCTCAGGCGTCCTCACTTTGAGCCACAGAGTAACGGCCACAAACATTTTGAGTTTGCAGTCGGGTGTGGTAGATGCGAGCAGCGCAAGACTTACGCTGGGTACGGGGACAACGAATACCGGTACATTGACCTACGTTGCCGGACACGTGAGTGGGCCATTTGAACGATGGATCAATAATACCGGAACGGATATCCTCATGCCCGTAGGAGACGGCAGTAACTATCTCCCTGCAACGGTCAACTTCACCAACCTTGTGGGTGGTTCCTTGATTGCCGAGTTTGTAGATGAGTCCTCGGGCACCATCAATGTGCTGGACAGGCCTTTGGACGATAATGGATTCAGCGTTTACAACGTCTTTTCTGATGGCTATTGGTCGCTAACACGTGACAACTCTTTAAGTAGCGTGGATTATGATTTGTCTTTGGACGCCAGTAGCTTCAGCAGCTTCACCATCAATACGGATACCCGGATCTTGTTTCGAGACAATGAAGTCAGTGACTGGACGCTATCCGGTACCCATCAGAATGCGGTAGGTACTACAGCCAATAGAATCGACATCGGCTCCTTGTCCGCGCAGTTTGCGCTAGGTGACCCGACGAACTGTAATCCTCCCACGCCATCAGGGATTAATGCAAGTAACGCGACACCTTGTGTGGGTGCCGAGGTTACTTATTCAATACCAAGCCCCACGGGTGGCAATACCTACACCTGGGAGGTAGATGGCGGTACGATTTCGGAGAATGCGAACCTCCCTAATTATTCCGCGGTTGACGCTACGAGCATCACGGTCACCTGGACGTCCAACGGGGCACGGTCCGTCAGCGTGAGAGAGTCAACGAGTTCTTGCGGGGGAGGTGATTTAGTGACGCTGGACGTAGCGGTTAATCCCATTGCGACAAGCACCATCACCGGAAACACCGATGCGCGCATCAATACCATGGATGAGCCCTATTCGGTAGTACTCAACGCCGGTTACGGCTATGTTTGGTCCTTGCCCGATGGCGGAGGTACGATCGCTGGAACCGACAACACGGCAGAGGTGGATTGGGGCGCCACGACGGGCACCTACCGGGTCAGAGTGGTGGCAACCAGTGCCGGGGGCTGCGGCGTGCTTCCGGCCGTGGAGACCTCCGTAACGCTATTTGATGAGATCGTATCCAATCAGACTGGAAACTGGAATGCACCAGCCACCTGGGTCGGAGGGATCAGGCCCGCGGCCTCTGACAACGTCCGGATCGCTCCTGGGCATACCGTTACACTCAACATCAGCCCTAGTATCGTATCCTTGACCGTAGACGCAGGCGCCTCTCTGAACCTTGCGGGTCAAGTCTTGACCGCAAGCGGTGACCTTGAGGTCAATGGCTCGATTGTGGGGACCGGGGGCAATACCGATCGATTGATCCTGAACGGTACAGGTCGAACTATCTCCGGTGTCGGTACCGTAGAGTCGGATTGGAGAACTCGAATCAGCGGCGGAAACAAAACCATTGCAGTGGGCACGGATCTCACCTTTACAGGAGGCACCAACAGATTTACCATCGATGACAACATCACGGTCACCAATAATGGAACCATCAGCCTGCGGAATGAGATCAGATCTGGTGGTAATGGCTCGATCTGGATCAATGCTGCCAACTCCTCATTGACGGTAAGGAATTCTATTTTTGCCAACGATGGACTGAGAGGTACTTTCATCGCATCTGCCGACAACACCACCGTCATTTGGGCCGTCGGAGATCAGACGATGCGCACGCCGCAGAACAATGACTTCTATCATCTGATCATCGATGGTACAGGCACGAAATCGATGGCCGCAGCTTTGGATGTACTTGGCGATCTGACCATCAACACGACACTAAACGTCACCAATAACAATTATGCGCTGACCGTAGCCGGAGACTGGGCCAACGCCGGTTTCTTCGAGGAGCGAAATGGCAACGTGTCATTTACAGGATCTGATGATCAAACCATCACCAACCCCTTGGGCGAAGAGTTCTACGATTTCACCATCAATAAGCCATCTGGCAACCTGACTCTTAGTGGCAATGTGACCATCAGCAATACCCTTGATTTGAATCAGGGGAGTATCGTTACCAGTGCTAGCAATCTGATACTGGGTACCAGCGCAGCCAATGAGGGTACGTTGTCTTACACGGCAGGTCGTGTGATTGGAGCCTTTGAGCGATGGGTTACGAATGCTTCTCCTAGTACTTACCTCTTCCCCGTAGGTGTGGCTAGCAACACGCGGTTGGCGACCTTCGAATTCAATACCATTGATGTGGATGGTACGGTAATCGTGTCCTTCTCTGAAGCCGCGCCTGGTAGTAACGGATTTGACCTGAATGATGGAGGTACGACGCTTTACAACCCCTTTGTAGATGGCTTTTGGGATGTGTCGGGCAATAACTCTTTTGCTTCATCCGACTACAAGGTCGACTTGACGGCGACGGGTTTCACGTCTTTTGCCATTGATACCGAAACACGGGTCATGAACCGAGACAATGCTTCGGTCGCATGGGCGCTTGAAGGGAACCACGTCGCTGGAAATGGCGCAACTAGCGTCGTGGGCCGAGACAATATCGATGGCATCACTACGCAATTCGGCTTAGCGGATGACACCAACTGTGATCCTCCGGTGACCTCGGCGATCTCCGGCGTGACCGATGTCTGTAATGGAGACACGCAAACGTATTCTGTCACCAACAATGCGGGCAACACCTACGCATGGACGATCACCGGCGGTACCCAAGTGAGTGGTCTCAATACCAATTCTATCGACGTGCTATGGGATACCCCAGGGGTCGGGACCGTGCAGGTGGTTGAGAGTGGCGGCAATTGTGGTCCAGGAACACCCGGCGAAGCGGTCACCCTTGATGTGGACGTCAATCCCTTACCCACAAGCGTGATTACCGGGACGACTAGCCTGGCCACAGACACCCAAGACGAGCCCTATAATGTAACCCTGACTCCTGGCTACACTTATCTGTGGAGCCTCTCCGGTGGTGGGACGATTGACACTGATGCAGCAGTAGATGACGAGTCGATCATCATCGATTGGGGATCATCGACTGGTACTTTCACCATTACAGCCGAAGCCGTTTCTGCCGGATGTGGCAATGCGACACCTGTGACGCTGGATGTGACGCTGTTTGATGAAGTCCAGAATGATCAGACAGGTAACTGGAACGCTGCCGGTACGTGGGTTACGAACGCTGTCCCCGTTACTACAGACAATGTTCGAATTATCTCCGGAACCACGGTCACGCTCAACGTGGACCCTTCGATCCAAAATCTGGTTGTTGAGGCTGGTGCCACGTTGAATCTTGCGGGTCGGATCATCACGGTAAGAGGCAACTTGACGGTGGATGGTACCATCATAGGTACTGGGGGCAATACCGACCGACTGATCTTGTCAGGAATTGGGACTACCATCGCGGGTACGGGCGATGTGGAGGCCGACTGGCGCACGCGCATCAGCGGAGGAAACAAGACCATCGAGGCAGGCACCAATCTTACCTTCTCAGGAGGTACGAATCGCCTGACCATTGATGACAACATCACGGTCACTAACAATGGCACTTTCATCTCTCGTAATGAGATTCGAACCGGCGGTGCGGGTAGTACCTGGATCAATGCCGCTAACTCGACCCTGGAAGTGCGCAATACCATCTTTCAAAACGATGGAAACAGAGGCCTCTTCTCGGCCTCCGCTACAGGCAATACCGTGATTTTTGCGGGAGGTGATCAGACAATACGCACGCCGGATGGGAGTACTTTTCATCACCTGACACTCGGCGGTACGGGTACTAAGTCGATGGCTGCGGCACTGACAGTTGATGGAGACCTAACCATCGAAAGTACCCTAAGCGTCACCGGAACTAACCATGCCTTGACGGTCAATGGAGATTGGACCAACACGGGATTCCTTACCGAACAAAATGGCACCGTCACCTTTGG
>JBCCXG010000555.1:0-4600 GCA_039191945.1 Bacteroidota bacterium | reverse complement strand
CGGATGAAGTATCAGCAATTAGGGCGATCAAGGTGCGTAATAGCCTGCTGACCGAATCCATCGATTCGCAAATCAACATCGTGAATATCCGAGCCAACGATACCAGAAAAACCATCAACCTCGATAAGCGACTCCCGGAAGATGAGGTGAATTTTGATTAGTTACCAGCCTGCGGTACAGGTACGCAGGGTACGCGTTGTTGATCCACTTTAAAATGAGCTCATGAACCATTTCATTAAGGAAGAACTAGAAAATCGTGCGAAGGACATCGACGACGGAGACAAAAAGAAGCTTAAGATCGACCTGCTTGGACGGCTAATCGATAAGCTGGAGAATGACGAGCATAGCGAAATCGAACAAGGATTCGCAAGCTTGGTCCAGCAACTCTCGCGTTCTCCCATCAATCGGGCGACTCAGAAATCCTTTCGAAAATCCTTGAGGAGCATACAAAAGCAGGCAAAGACCGCTTTCGGGTACGTTGAAAAAGGTTCAGTCGTCGGCTCCTCGATGGCCCTTGGGGTGGCCCTGGGAGTTTCTCTCGGCATTACTGTTTTTGGTTCAGGGGAGCCCGGATCAGGAATTGGAATCGGCGTCGGAGTGGGAATAGCTATAGGCGTAGGGCTGGGATCGGCCAAGGAAAAGAAGCTCGAAAAGCAGGGGTTGCTCTATTGATCGGCAGATCCTTGCGTCGCGTCTCAGGCCGGGGTACGGCGACGTGCCTCACCTCAACATGTAATGCTAACCTCCTGGGCACTGAAATGAGGCCCACCTATGGGACGCTTACTCCGTAAACACGTTGATCACTTGCTGCCCGACTTGGTAGCCCACTTCCAATCCCACTTCATTGTCGGTACGGAAATGAGCTCCTCCTTCAAAGCGGGATTCGGAGCACTCCTTGGCTAGCTCATAAAATAACGCTTCATCCCTCGGGAATAGAAAAGCCAGCACCCGCGCAATCGATCCTGCAACGGTGGTATGTCCGGCGGGGTATCCTGGGAAGTTAGGGGTATCGATCAAGAGGGGTTTGAAGGTCGGGTCGTACTGAAAAGGTCGGATGCCCCAATAGTGATATTTGCCGTCCCAGGCGGCAATGATGCCGTCGAAGCGAGCTGTATGAAAAACTGCATTCGCAAAGGCCGCTTGCATTGGGTCCAGGTTGTATTCTAGGATCTTCCGCTCGACCAGCCGGTCCCAGATCGGCTGACTTTTCCACTTCCAGGCGATTTCACTGTAGGGATGGGAGGCATTGAACTGTTGGAGCTCCTCCATGTCAGCCGTCCAATCGGTAGGAGGTGGGGCCGGCCTAAACTGATCCGCCTGCAAGAGTGTAAGCGGCTTCCATTGACGTTTCATCGGGTCCCAAGGGCCAGGATTGCCTGTCCAGAGCGTATCTACATTGGGTACCGTCCCTTCCCAGCGGCGGTCGGTTCGATCACTCTTCGAGTATTCAATGTATCGATCCGCTATCTTTCGACCGATCTCGAGTCCCGAAGCGATATCGGAGGGAAATTGGAGCCCTGTGGCCAGCCGAGCAGCTTTGAAATCAGCGAGTTGACCATCGAGCCATTCTTTTTGGTTGGGAAAGTAATGTCCGATGACGCGGTGTGCGGCTCCTGCAGCGGCACTCCATTCACATATGAAGGCAGAATATTCGGTCTCCCGCCCTAGCTTCTTCACCTGCTGGTAGGATTGGTAAGCGGCCTGCTGGACATGCTTCGTTTTGTGCTCCCAAACCTCCACGAGGGCATCATAGATCGACAAATGCAGGATGGCCACACGCCCTCCGTTTTTATGACCCTTATGGTTGCCGCTGGCTTCCATCAGGAGTTCGTGCCACCGATAGGACGGATAGGCGCCGTTCCAATAGCTAATGGACCAGGCATCTCCCTCCATTTCCTTTTGAGCCGCCAGTATTTCTGATACTTCCTTTTGAAGTGCCTTTGCCTCTTGAGGACGAATGGGCTCTTCCAGCTCAAACTTGAAGGGCTTGAATTCGGTAGGTACCATCTGGCCATGCCCTGCCATTGAGCCGACGAGCAGTGCGCCGAAGCAACAAAGAGTGAGGAATCGTGTGTTGGAGATTTGAGTGGACAATCGCATTATGGGTTCCTGGAATTTGCGGAAAAAGTAATTCAAAGGGAATAACCTATAAAGATCAACTATTGACTTTCGATTGTTCAAAAAGAATGGCACCAACACCATAGGGCTCGAAGGATTTTGCTAGGCCCTAAAGCTCTTCAAAGAAAGCACTAGAGTGGGCGACGGTTCATTCGAGTTGCATTATTTTGCTGGATATGATGCACTAGGCTACTCATCGCTGTGATTAGGATTGGAAGTGCTCGCTTGAAAGAAGGTACTCATCATGGAGGTATTGACGAAAGGCAAAAAGGGAGAAGAAGCTCGATCAGTGCATAAGGGAGTTAAGCAATTGAAAAAATGAAACAATCGATAGGCGGATATATCGTACAGCTATTTCTTATTGTTTTCAGCGTCGTTTTAGGCATATTTCTAAGTGAACGCATTGAAGAAAGCAAAGAACAAAAGGAGGCCATGCAATTGTTGTCCAGGATAACCTCTGAGGTGCGTGAGAATCAAAAACTGCTACAAGAGTGGAGCCCGTATCATGCGGAAATTGCCCAGAGTCTGGATAGCCTGAGCATCAATGAACAGTTTATCGAGCACTTCATCGATGACAAAAGCGCGCTCTATGAGGCAGTCCTGACCAGAGGCACTTTTATGGGACGCATGCCTTCCAGTGATGCGTGGGACATTGCAAAGGCACATCCTTTAATTGTGAATTTCGACTATGATCAATTGCTTATTTTGTCAAAGATCTATAACCAACAACAGAGTACTTTCGAGCCCACGGATCAGCTCATCGAGATGTTTTTTTCGCCTGATTTTAACTCCAGCGAGAAGGCAAGGCCCAATTTGGAGCAGTTCAGGATGAGGATGCAAGAGATCGTAGGCCGAGAAATGCAGCTGCTGAACTATTTCATAGAAGCAGAAGGTATTTTTAAGTTTGAAGACAACTAGCCAGTGGCTCAAGCTCAACTCGTCCTTTTTTTGTGGCACTCCATCAAAAGATGCCCTAGGTCAGTCTTTGATTCGCCATTTATCAATCTTGGCTCTTGCGAATTGTATTAGATTGGCACCATAGGTGAATGGGAGCGACGGGTAACTTTACGCGCGGGACCTGAATTTTTTATACGCTACTATACTATGAGAAGACTTTTCATTCTTCTACCGCTGATAACAGCTTTCGCGTGCAATCAAAAAGACGAACCTATTTGCTGCACCAACATCGACACGATTATCTCCATCAAGTATCTCAATGGTCAAGGCGAGAACCTCATCGACCTGGGCCAATATGTAGAGTCAGATATCGAAGTGTATCATAAGAGCGACGGCAATTGGGAGCGATATTTTCAGGGAAACCTGGACCATCCAAAAGGCATCAGGTTCGACCAGCTGGAGGATGGCTATTATTTGACCGTGTTTCCAAGTACGATCACAGATGCTCAGGGTCTATCTGAAACGAAGATCGAGTTTACGTCATCCGACTTTGATATTCTCAAGACTGTTGTCGACAAAAGCAACGGCAACGAGATCGTCACTAAGGTTTGGTTGGATGATGAGTTGAAGTGGGAAGCCTACGAAAACGAGAGAGTTTTCGAGGTCGTCAAATGAAAGCCCGAAAGCGCGCTAGATGACGATATCTGAACTCTTGACCAAGAGAAAAGCATCCACCGCCGACGGCTTGGCAATTTTTGATCAGCTCGGACCCGTGACCTTAGACTTCATGCTGGGACGCTGGAGGGGCTTCGAGATTGCAACAGGTCATCCGATCGAGGGATTGTTGGACTGCTCAGGTTGGTATGGCAAGCTCTTCGAGGATGAGGAGCATGTACATCCGCTTTTGATTTACTCACTCAATAAAAAACAATTGTATGCGATCAACCCACTGCTGATACCCCTAGGTATCAACTTCCCAAAAATTGGACTGCTGAGAATTGCCCTCGCCTTATTAAAGCCGATCCTTAAGACCAGAAAGGCCAAGGCAAGAATACGCATGATCGAGTGTCGGGGAAAAGTAACGGGTACCATGGTATACGATGAGAAAGGGATCTTCGACCACTTTGCGAAAATTGACGAGCACACCATGTTCGGAATGATGGACTTAAAAGGATCAGAAAAGCCTTATTTCTTTGTCCTTGAGCACGACACTGCACCCTACAGGCTACAACTTTAAAGGGCAGTTTTCAGTGAAGCTTTGATCAACCTTGGTCTTGCGCTTTCCGCGGACATCTGTCCTCAGGTCACCGGAGAGAAACCCGTAGCTCCTAATGCTTGCGAATCAGTTGTGGTCCAATAGAGTTGCATCCAATAGCAGCAGGCGCTTACCCTATAGAGCATTGGTCTACTCACTCTTCAAGCACTTCGCAGGATTGACGCTGGCAGCCTTCCAGGCCTGTGAACTGACCGTTAGCGATGCGATGATCAATGCAGTCAAAGAGGCAATCACGAAAATCCAGCCACTTAAATCGACGGGATAGGCAAATTGGGCGAGCCATTCCTGCATGAACAAGTAGGCAATCGG
>JBCCXG010000554.1:0-4607 GCA_039191945.1 Bacteroidota bacterium | reverse complement strand
GCCGAGTGGCCGCGAAAGGAGTTCTTTTACTGGAGCGACGACGGCGACCTGACGGCCATGCGATACGATAGGTGGAAGCTGGTGTTCAAAGAGCAGAAAGCCAATCAATTCAGGGTCTGGATGGAGCCATTCGTGGACTTGCGGGTGCCCCTCATCTTCGACCTTCGAATGGATCCTTTTGAGAAGGCGTCCGTCGATGCCAATGCTTATTACGAATGGCTGGAGCGGGTAGCCCAGTTTCTGGCCGTTCCCGCGCAGGCCTACGCCGGCGATATGATCGCGACCTTCAAGGACTATCCCCCAAGGCAAAGGCCTTCCAAGTTTAACCTGGACGACGTGATGAGTGATCTCACCAGGGTTGGCGAAGGGAAGTAGTGCATTTCAGGCTACGAAAAGAGGTCGGCACAGGAGTTGGGAGTTTTGAATTGTTTTGAATTTTGAGTTTGGAGTTGCGGATGGGGTCATACTAGCATGTGCCCCGGCTGATCACCATTTAGCACCCGAGGCACTACCGTATCCCTTAGCCCGGATGGCTAGTATCAATTCAACCCCGCTTGGGCTCGTTTTCGTATCTTTGGAGTATGACCAATATTCAGATTTACACCCAGCTGTCTACGCTACCTTCTGAATTAAGGAAACAAGTCGGCGACTTCATCGATTTTTTGAAGTTCAAATCGAGGAAGGAGTTACCCTCGAAAAGAGTTGCTGGTCTGGCCAAAGGAATGATCAAGATGTCGTCTGATTTTGATGAACCACTGGATGATTTCAATGAGTATATGCGATGAATCTTCTGCTGGATACTCATGCCGTTATTTGGTTTATGACCGATGATGGCAAGCTTAAGGAGGGCAATAAAGAACTGGTAGAAAGCAAGGAGAATAACGCGTTTGTCAGTATCGCCTCTTTATGGGAGATGGGGATCAAGCACTCCTTGTACAAACTCACACTAAGGACGGAACTCAAAGAAGTTTTTGAGCTAATTGAAAGATCGGGCTTCGAAGTTCTTCCCATTACGCCAGAGCATATCCTGACCTCCGCGAGCCTTCCGTTTCATCATCGGGACCCTTTTGACCGACTGCTTATTGCTCAAGCAAAATCTGAGCAGCTACTACTGATGACGAAGGACCCTTGGGTACTCAACTATGAGGTCCAATCCATTTGGTAGATTTTTCTACATCGATAACCCACTCCATCACAAGCCAACGAAGGGATACCCTCTCCTCCTAGCCCGGATGGTGGGCAGCACGAGGGCGTCCGAAGGACCGATGGGGACAGCCGGCACTGCCTCGGCCAGGACCACGGACGTGGCTGCTCCTCATCCTGAAAATCATCAAGCCTAGTTATCTTGTGGTTTTACCTATCCCGAACCTTTGACTTATGTACGTCAAGAAGAACTTTAATGTGAAAAGCCTGCTCGAGTTTAGCGGCTTTCATATGATCTGGCTCTCGGCCTGGGCCTGCGCGACGGCGGCGTTTTATACTTTTTTCGATTTTGAATGGATGCAGATCCCGTGGCTGCCGCTGTCGATCCTCGGCACGGCGGTGGCCTTTTATATCGGATTCAAAAATAACAGTGCTTATGATCGGCTGTGGGAAGCACGGAAGATCTGGGGGGCCATCGTGAACACGAGCAGGATGTGGGGCAATGCGGTGAAGGGTTTTGTGGGCAATCAGTTTCGCGAGTCGCCGGCCAGCGATCACGAGGTATACGTGGTATGGAAGGAGTTGATTTACCGGCACATCGCTTGGCTCTATGTGCTGCGCGATCAGCTGCTCATCCCGACGCAATGGGAGCATATCCGGCCCAATGGCCACAAATGGGCCATGCAATACTTCGAGAAGCGCCGCAACCACTACGGGATCGGACTACTGGGTGACGAGGTGACCCAGTACGAGCTGAATAAGCTACTCGATGAAAAAGAACTGCAAGAAGTGATTGACTTCCAGAATACGGCCACGCAACTGATCCACAACCAGGGACAGGCGCTAAAGGACCTGCGGGCACAAGACCTGATCGATGACTTTCGCCACATGGAAATGCAGCAACTACTGAACGAGCTCTACACGCAACAAGGGAAGTGTGAGCGTATCAAGAAGTTTCCCCTGCCCCGGCAGTACGCCTCGATGAGCTTCGTGTTTGTGGGCATTTTCATCTTCCTGCTGCCGTTTGGTTTGATCCCGGCTTTTCAAGCGCTGAGTCCGGAGTGGGGTCCGTGGATCGCAGCACCCTTTGTCGCGTTGGTTGGGTGGGTCTACCTGATCATGGAACTGGTGGGTGACTACAGCGAAAACCCATTTGAGGGGATGGGCAATGATGTGCCGATGCTGTCGCTCACGCGTACAATCGAGATCGATCTGCGCGAGATGCTGGGCGAAGCAGAAGTCCCTGAGGCGATAAAACCGGTGAATAATGTCTTGATGTAGGCACGGTCTTATGCCCCAGGGACTGAGTGCGTAATTGCCTTGGAGCGCGTCTGAGTCCGCGGCTTAGTACGGCTCGGGCGTCGCTGCATTGCCCTTTTCGGCAAAGATGTCGAGGTACTCGGCTACCTCGGCCAGTAGTTCTTCGCCGTCGCTGGCTTTGATGGCGTATTCGCCCTCTTCTTTGGACTGCACTTCCTTGATTACCTCGCCCTTGTGGAAGTAGTACATCTTGTCAATCTCCTCTTCCGACTTGCCGCGCTCTCCGGTACCATTATCTTCAATGACGGCGAGAATGGGCTGTCCGGCGTCAAGGTAGAACTCTTCGGTACGAGCGGAGATCTCGGGATAAGGATAGGTCTTGATTCTGACGACTTGATCTCCTTTTAGGTAGAAATGAAGGGTTTTCCACTTTTGCTTGACTTTGGGCCGTAGATCGGTCGTCTCGATGACCACTGGTGTATCTGCGCCCAGTTCGATTTGAGCCCGTTTACCATCTATGGTTGCAACAACGGCGGCAACGTCCACCGACTCAGAGGATGAATCAGGCGTAGCATTATTGATGACTTTGTTTTCAGGAGGGGCACTGCAATTGACTACCATTGTGGCCGTGAAGAGTATCAAGGCGGCGATTTTTATCTTTTGCATGATTCTTTTTATTGCGATTGAAACTCCGCTGAATGTAGCAACCACAACGTTCTGTGCAAATGATAAATCTCAGCCTCAAGGACAGCTGAATGGCAGGAAATGCTACCAGTTCTGGTGTACATGGGACCGAATGAACCGGTCATAGACATCGGAGACGACTTGCATCTCCGCCTCCGTGAAGGCGGCAAGTGTGGCAGCGGTCACGTTGTCCGCTACTTGCTCGAGTCGACTGGCCCCCGGTATGACGGTACTCACCTCGTCGAACATCAGCACCCAGCGTAAGGCAAATTGATTGAGTCGGGACCGATCAAAGTGCTCCGTCAGGGCGTCAACTGCGGCAAACCCCGCCTCGAGCGGGACGCCGGAGAAGGTCTCTCCCTTGTCAAAGACTTCCCCATTCCGATTGAAGAAGCGGTGGTCATCTTTGACGAATTCCGTTTCAGGTGTCATTTTGCCCGTCAGCAAACCGCTCGCCAGCGGAACGCGGACAATGACGCCGATGTCCTTCTCTTTGAGCTTCCGGAAGCACTCGTCCAAGGGCTTTACCCGAAACATATTGAAGATGATTTGCACCGACTCGACGATGTCGTATTGACTGGCTTGTATCGCTTCCTCTACCTTCTCAACGCTCACGCCGAAATGTCGGACTTTGCCTGAATCGCGGATGACTTGTAATTGCTCGAATAATTCATCGCGAAAGTAGACTCCGGTCGGCGGGCAATGCAGCTGGACCAAATCAAGGTACTCCAGGCCTGTGTTGGCAAGTGCCTCATCGACATAGGACGATAGTATCTCGGGCGTGTAGCCTTCGACCACATGCGGGCTGATCCGGCGCCCGATCTTTGTGCCGATGTACAATTGTTCTCGACGTTGGCCTACAAACTGGCCTACTTTGCGCTCGCTCTGTCGATCGCTGTAGACGTCCGCCGTATCGAGGAAGTTGATCCCCTGATCGACCGCCGCATCCAGTACGGCTTGCGCTTTGTGATCATCAAAGGGTTGGCCCCAGCCTCCGCCGAGTTGCCAGGTACCCAGGGATATTTCGCTGATGTTGAGGTTGGTTTTGCCGAGTCGTCGGTAGTTCATTAGAACAATGATTTGAGGCTGGCAAGATACCACGATCCAACTATTTCTTGGTTAGACGAAGGCGGAAGTCCTTTTCAGTAACCATAGTTACTGTAAGGTCGATCCAGTCGCCGTAAATTGTCATCTAGACTGAAACCAAGACCCCTTATGAAAGATCACGAAATCCCAAAAGAAGAATACGAGGCCATCCATCAGATGATTGCCAGCGAAGAAAGCGTTGTTGGCATCGATGCGAAAAAGACGCATATCATCATCATTCACAAGCTCATCGAAATTGAAAAGCGACTCAAAGCTCTTGAAACCCGGAATCGCTATTAGCCTTTCGGCTGCGGCCAAAAATTACTTCAAAATCAGCCAGTTAACATGATATTGGCTCGTCGCCATAAAAATCCATTATGCCTCCTCTCCTAACTCGCTGATTTTCTTGCACTTTATGCCCTCGCTACAAAACT
>JBCCXG010000553.1:0-4610 GCA_039191945.1 Bacteroidota bacterium | reverse complement strand
GCCGTCGAGAAGTACAAAAAGTACAGCCAGGCCTTTGCTTGCATTGTGATGTTTCTGATTGGCGCACCGCTCGGTGCAATTATTAAGAAAGGTGGACTCGGCGTACCTGTGATCGTTTCTATCTTCTTTTTCATATTATATTATGTCTTGAACATTACCAGCGAGAAGTGGGCCAAGGCAGGGCTTACCGACCCTATGTGGGCCGTTTGGACTGCGGACTTGATGCTACTGCCGATCGGACTGTTCTTTTTGCGGCAAGCAAGGGTGGATGCCAGACTGTTTGATGGTGACTTCTACAATGTGGTCCTGGATCAGATAAGATCGCGTTTGCGAAAGCGAAAGCAAACCAATCAAAGTTTGCAAAGTACCACCACTACATCTAACTTTGCGGTTTCTAATTCAGGACAGAAGAACGAGAGATAGAGAAATAATGTATTTAACAAAAGAGAAGAAGGAAGAGCTTTTCACACAATTTGGAAAGAGCGGGCAAGACACAGGATCAGCTGAGTCTCAAATTGCTTTGTTCACTTTCCGCATCAATCACCTTACCGAGCACTTAAAGATCAATAAGAAGGATCATGGGTCTCGTCTTGGACTTTTGAAGTTAGTCGGTAAGAGAAGGAGGTTGTTAGATCACCTCTACAAGACCGATATTGAAAGATATCGTAGCATCATTGCAAAATTGAACATCAGAAAGTAAGAAACATTACTAGTAAGGGATTCCGGATGAATCCCTTTTTTGTACCCTCCTCCCAAAAACCCAATCCCCCGTTTGATTGACTGACAAATCGTTTTTACATGTTACCTAATTTTAAGGAAAAGAAATTCAATCTCCCCGATGGACGGGAGATCACTATTGAGACCGGCAAACTAGCTAAGCAAGCTCACGGATCAGTGGTCGTGAAAATGGGCAACGCCATGTTGCTTGCTACTGTAGTATCCAGAGAAGAAGCCGGGGAGAATGTCGACTTCCTACCCTTATCTGTCGACTATCAAGAAAAATTTGCTTCCGCTGGAAAGATTCCCGGTGGATTTTTGAAGAGAGAAGGAAGGCTCTCTGACTACGAAGTGCTGATCTGTCGCTTGGTGGATCGGGCGCTGCGACCTATGTTCCCTTCAGATTATCACGCAGACACGCAAGTGATGATCTCATTGATCTCCGCCGATAACAACATCATGCCAGATGCTTTAGCAGCCCTGGCGGCATCGTCGGCGCTGGCTGTATCCAATATCCCATTCAATGGCCCTATTTCTGAGGCGAGGGTGATCAAGCATGGGGAGGACTACAAAATCAATCCTACGCCAGAAGAAATGGCCGAGGCGACACTCGATTTGCTTGTCGCTGCAGATGCCAAGAACATTTTGATGGTGGAAGGGGAAGCGAAAGAAGCACAAGAGGATGAAATGCTGGAGGCGCTCAAAGTCGCTCACGAAGCCATCAAAGTGCAGTGTCAGGCGCAAGCCGAGTTGGTTGAAGCTGTCGGAAGCCAGGAGAAGCGCGAATATGATCATGAGAACCATGATGAAGCGCTGGAGAAGCTGATTCGCGAGCACAGCTATGATCGTGTCTATGAGATCGCCAAGCAGGGAATCGCTAACAAGAAGGAGCGCGGGCGCCAGTTCAAAGCGGTCATTGAGGAGTTTGTGGAAAATCTTCCCGAAGAACACGAATACGACGAATTCTTGATTAAGAAATATTTCCACGATGTCGAGAAAGAAGCCGTCAGAAATGCGGTGCTCGACACCAAAGTGAGGTTGGACGGTCGTCAGACCGACGAGATCCGACCTATTTGGTGCGAAGCAGACTACCTGCCTTCTGCTCATGGCTCAGCGGTCTTTACAAGAGGTGAAACGCAGTCCCTCACTACGGTTACCCTTGGTTCCAAGCTTGATGAACAGATGGTCGATGGAGCGATGATCTCTGGCTACAACAAGTTCATCTTGCACTACAACTTCCCTGGATTTTCTACGGGAGAAGTTCGGCCTAACCGAGGTCCGGGTAGGAGAGAAGTAGGGCATGGCAACCTGGCGATGCGTGCGCTGAAGCCCATGTTGCCTTCTGAGGACGAAAACCCATACACCGTTCGAATTGTGTCTGATATCTTGGAGTCAAACGGCTCTTCGTCGATGGCCACGGTCTGCGCGGGAACGATGGCACTCCTTGATGCAGGTATCAAAATCAAAAAGCCTGTTTCAGGCATTGCGATGGGTATGATATCCGATGCGGAGACCGGCAAGTATGCCATTCTTTCGGACATCCTTGGAGATGAGGATCATTTGGGAGACATGGACTTCAAGGTGACTGGTACCACCGAAGGTATTACCGCCTGCCAGATGGACATCAAAGTGGATGGACTTTCTTACGATATCTTAAAGGAGGCCTTGATGCAGGCGAAAGCTGGGAGACTTCACATTCTGGAAAAGATCACTGAGACGATTGCTGAGCCCCGCGCCGAACTGAAGCCTAATGCTCCACGACTCATCTCCATGAAGATCGATCGAGACATGATTGGTGCGGTCATCGGACCTGGCGGTAAAGTAGTACAAGAAATCCAACGAGAGACAGGTGCTACCGTGGTGATCGAGGAGACCAAAGAGGGCGGACTCGTCAATATCTTCGCCTCCGGTAAGGAGCAACTCGATGGCGCTTACAATTGGATTAAGAACATCGTGGCCGTGCCTGAGGAAGGCGAAGTATACGAAGGGAAAGTGAAGTCGATCATGCCTTTCGGTGCATTCATCGAGTTTTTACCTGGAAAAGAAGGACTGCTACATATCTCGGAGATCAAGTGGGAGCGCATCGAAAAAATGGATGGAGTACTCGAAGTAGGCGAAGAAGTGAAGGTAAAACTGCTCGAGGTCGATAAAAAAACGGGCAAATTCCGTTTATCGCGAAAAGTTTTGTTGCCGAAGCCCGAAAGAAAACAGAAAGCTGATTAAATTTAGCGGTGAAGAGCCGCTAAATTAACCACAAAAGAACACCGGCGGCTCCTATTTTATCGCCGCCAAAATGAGACAGCTTAAGATTAGTAAGCAGATTACTAATAGGGAGAGTGCCTCCTTAGATAAGTAACTGCAAGAGATCGGTAGGGTAGACCTACTGACTATTGATGACGAAGTCGAACTTGCCAGAAAGATTAAAGCAGGAGACTCTGTCGCTCTCGAGAAACTGACCAAAGCCAATTTGCGCTTTGTAGTATCAGTAGCCAAGCAATACCAAAATCAGGGACTAACGCTGGGAGACCTCATCAACGAGGGAAACCTGGGTTTGATCAAAGCCGCTCAGCGGTTCGATGAGACCCGTGGCTTCAAGTTTATCTCCTATGCTGTGTGGTGGATCCGCCAGTCCATCTTACAGGCGCTGGCTGAGCAGTCGCGCATCGTTAGGCTTCCCCTGAATCGTGTAGGTTCGCTCAATAAGATGGCCAAAGCCTTTTCCGAACTAGAGCAGAAGTATGAGCGCGAACCGTCGCCGTACGAAATCTCTGAGAAGATCGGAGTGGAGGAGAAAGAGGTTGTCGATACCCTGAAGATCTCGGGAAGGCATGTGTCTATGGATGCGCCTTTCCAGCAGGGCGAGGAGCACAGCCTGCTAGACGTGATGGAAGCGGAGGATGAGCTTACACCTGACGGTGAACTGCTCTCAGAGTCGCTTACTCACGAAGTGGAGCGAGTACTCGCTACTCTTACACCGAGAGAAAATGACGTAGTGACTTACTACTTTGGGTTAAATGGTGTATCGCCGTTGACGTTGGAGGAGATCGGAGAGAAATTCGATCTGACCCGCGAAAGGGTGCGCCAGATCAAAGAAAAGGCCATAAGAAGACTCCGGCAAACTTCTCGCTGCAAAGCACTCAAGACTTACCTCGGGTAAGAGACCGGACAAATGTGAGTTTTAGCGTATTTTCGCAAATCCATTTGCGCATGGGATCGTTGTATCTGTATGAAAATTCGTAAGTCATGAGTGAAAAAGTGCAAGTACTGATCATAGGCTCGGGTCCGGCTGGATATACGGCTGCCATCTACGCAGCTCGAGCAGGTTTGAAACCAGTACTTTATCAAGGCAGCCAGCCAGGAGGACAACTGACGATCACCACGGATGTGGAAAACTATCCTGGTTATCCTGATGGTGTGATGGGTCCTCAGATGATGGTGGAATTCCAAGCACAGGCAGAGCGTTTTGGTTCAGATATACGATATGGGATGGTCACTAGTGTTGACTTTTCTTCATGGCCGCTCAAGGCGGTGGTTGACGAAAAGACAGAGATCGAGGCGGAATCGGTGATTATTTCTACCGGTGCGTCTGCCAAGTGGCTGGGACTACCAGGGGAAGAGAAGTTCAACGGCAAAGGAGTCTCCGCCTGTGCTGTCTGTGATGGATTCTTCTTCAAGGGGCAGGACGTTGTGATCGTTGGTGGTGGAGATACCGCCGCTGAGGAAGCGACCTATCTTTCAAAGTTGGCCAGCAAAGTATATATGTTGGTTCGCAGAGATGAAATGAGAGCCTCGCAGATCATGCAACAGCGCGTCAAAAATGCGCCCAACATCGAGATACTCTGGAACACGGAAGTCGAGGAGATCTTAGGTGATGATGAGGTGAGTGCCGTCAG
>JBCCXG010000552.1:0-4612 GCA_039191945.1 Bacteroidota bacterium | reverse complement strand
TGATCATTGCTTTCTTTCGGGATGATCCGGTAGTGGTGGGCTTGATCTGTGGTCAATAGTTGTTTTAAATCCGTCCTTAACGCAATCATGAAAATGAAGGTCTTAGGAAAAGGTAAATGATCATCGTCAAGGACAGGTAGCCAGCCATCGGCACGCCTTCCTTACGTGACATGCGTCGCAAGTTACTCAATATCAAGTGACTAATTGCCATCAGCACAAGTGAAACATTAAACCAAACCAAATAATGCACAATTTCAAACCAAAAGCAAGCCGGTAAGAGCAATAGTAGGTCTCCTTTACCGATCATCTCCCGGAATGAGATTTTCCTAATAAGGTGCAGGATCAGAGCACCCGAGGAAAGTGCAAGCACAGTATACGAGACGTTGAGCAGATACTGTAACCACAACTGTGAAGTAAGCTGGTGATGGAGCCACAGCTCAGCGATGGTTGCCGCCGTGAAGAGCAAGAGCGTGATGGCGTGAATGTGGCGAAACTTGAAATCGGTCCACACCATATGGCTCAGTGCCAGCATCGCCGCACCGACAATGATCCAGTCCATCAGTCCTTCTGTACCTCGACCAGGGTTCCCTCCTGGTCGATCTCCCACACGTTGAAACTACCATCTCCGTCAAAATCGACTACCGCAGTCGCTTTGCCAAGAAAACCGGAAGGCGAAACCTCCGAAATCTCAATGAGATAGTTGGCCGTGCCAGGAGGGTCATCGGTGACCAATCGAGATTGCTCGAAACCGAGCTGGATCATATCATCTGTATACCGTGAGTACTCAAAGAAATAGGTGCGCTGCAGCGTCTGCAGGTGCTTTAGTTGTTTACGGGCTTCCAAACCCCGTGTCCTTGAGATCAACGGCATCAAGGAAGGCAGGGCCAATAGTACGAGGATGCCAATAATCACCAAAACCACCAGGAGTTCGGAGAGTGTAAATGCCTTAAGTTGTTTCGCGTTCGACCAATTCATAAGTTGATAACCTCAAAATCCAACAGTCCTCACAAAATAAGCAAAACCCAATGAAAGCACACGCCCATTGTGGCAACTATAGACGGATTATCACCTTTTTTCTAGCCTATGGATTTGTTGAGCTTGCGCTTTGTTTTCCATCTCTAGCTGCTCCAACCGCTTGTTCTGGTCGATGATGTACAGTGTAAGTTCCTCGATCTTCTGAAGTAACCGGGCATCCATTTCGGTCAGGTCGATCCCTTCTTCCAGTACCTCCTGCTCACTGGGGATATCCTTGAGGTGCCCCTCCTCCGCAATATGAGCCTCGACCTCGTCGAGCGTAGGAAGATCGTAGTCATCGTAAAACACAAAGTCGGACCAACCGACCTGGCCCGTGGCCCGAATTCTTCCATTGACATGGAGCTTCTCGGTAGGTGATGCGGTCCCAATGCCTACATTTCCATTTTTTTCAATTCGCATCCGTTGCTTCCCTTCAGTGAAGACATTAATTCCATAGTACCCGGATGTGTATGAATTTAAGCCTTCGCCATAGGTATGAAATCCAAAACCGTAATGGTTAATGTATCGACCGGAAAACATGAAGTCATCGTTCGCATTTCCCACGATTCCCGGCGATTCATTGTTAATATTACTTGCGGGTCCAATAAAAACTGCTCCGTTGACATGTAAGAGCTCAGCAGGAGTAGACGTGCCGATTCCCACATTTCCGTTCCCGACCACGGTTACCCTTGTAGTATTGTTGGTCCTTAGGTGAAGAGGATTATTACCATAGTTATTCAACGATACCGCCAGATCATTGCTCTGAAGCAAACTTCCGTAATCCGCCCCGCTCAGATCACCATTTGACGCGTCGAAATAAATGCCGGCATCCCCGGAACCTGTGGCTCGAAATGAGCCCAATGCTCTGCCATCTCCCGATGAACTAACGGTCAGAAGTTCCGACGGAACCGTAGTCCCTATACCCAATTTGTTACGAACAACCAGCTGCCCGTCGGGTACATCTGACCAGGTGCCGTTACTATACTGTCCTACAACGACGCCGCCATTATAAAACATAAAAGCCCCATCCCGAGCGAGTAGTCGATATTTGTTGTCCCGTCCGCCGGTATTATCGTCCCAATCTTTCAGCTGCAAACCGCGTACATCGCGAAGGTCCCGATCCATTATCGACAAATGAGCGCCCAACAACTCCAAGTAGTCATTTGCGGATAGCCGGAGTCGAGCATCGTAGTTGATCCCATCCACGTCATTTTGAAAGTCAATAAAAGGTCCGTAGTTGGTCCTAGTCAATTCAAGAATGCCAGACAAGACTTGTGTTCCCTGCACGTTAGGCGTATCATCCCAACTTGTCCCCTGAACGTGTAAGGTGGCCTTTGGATTATCCGTACCGATACCAACGTTGCTATTGGCAATTTCCTGGACTTTCACTTTGTCAGCGTACACTTGAGCCCATGCAAAATGAGCCAGCAAGTAAGTAATCTGGATTAGGATTAGTTTTTTCATGATTGAAATGGTTTTTACTCAAACAGCAGGACTGCTATAGAGGATAGAGTCAGCTGTTTTGATTAGTTGTTCTTTTTCCTAAGTTCAATGATAGGCATTTTCGCTGTCACCTGCAAACAACGTTATACACCATTGCTACGTTCTTAGTTGATCTCCAGGTTGGTCGAAAGCTGAAACATGGGCAGGTACATGGCGATCAAAATAATGCCGACCATAAGTCCCAGAAAGACAATCATCACGGGCTCTAGAAAGGTATTGAGTTGCTTCGTTTTGTAACTGGCCGAGGTCGCATACTCTTTGGACATTTTGTCAAAGAAGTCGCCTAGCCGGTTGACTTCCTCCCCGACTCGGACCAGGGATACGAAACTCTTGTCAAAGAGGCGCTCTTTGGACATGGCCTCATGCAATTGACGGCCTCTGATGATGGCCGCCCCTACCCGCTCCAGCGCATCGCTCAAGAGCTTCATGGTCATCATTTGCCCCACGAAGTCAATCGACCGCGTCAACGGTACTTGCGCATGGGTAAGCAACGCCAACGAAGCGCAGCAGCGACTCAATTGAATGTCCAGATACAGGGCTCCCAAATATGGCATCCTGATCAGTACATCCTCGCCTACCGTGGCCCATCGCTCGCTCCTCCGCACCAGGGCGATGGCAGCAACCAAAAGCAATAGTCCGAGCAGCAGCCACCAGACATTATTCGTAATGAAAGAGGAGAACCCAATGATCGTCTGCGTCAACCCCGGGAGATCACTGCCAAAGCGCTGAAAAACCTCCTCAAACATCGGTATGATGAACAACATCATGAACACGATCGCCGCCACCGAACTGGTCACAATCAGTATCGGGTAAGAAAGCGCATTGACAATCTGCCTCCGTTGCTCCATCTTCTGGTTATAGTAAGCGGCGAGGGTATTCAGTACCTCGATGATTCTTCCCGATTCCTCCCCGATTTTCAAGCTGAAGTACTCGTAGTTGGAAAACTGCTTCGAAGCGAGGAAGGCCCCCGACAGGCTATTGCCTGAAAGCAACTCTTGTATAATCTGATCCACGATCTGGGAGGCCGCCTTTTTTTTGAATTGATCCCTGACCAACTCCAAGGAAGACTTAATGTCCACGCCAGACCCCACCAGGGTTTGCAACTGATGATAAAAAGTCGCCCTGTCCTTATCGGAGAGCTTCTTCGACGTAAAGGTGATCTCACGATTCCAGATGGACGGCCTCTCCGAAGCCTCTACTTTTGCCGCTGGCGCGGATAGGTCCTGAATCTTCATAGCTCCAACGCCTCCATTCTGTACTTACCCTCGGATGATTGGGGCCGGTAGAGCCTCCACCGCCAGTCATGAACAGAGTGGTTCATTACAACCGTCGCTCCCTCACTGTCGCTCAGCAGCGACGCCTGGATCGAAAGCGTGTCAGACCTTAAGGAATGAACTCGGATCAAAGACGGACCAAATACGTACGTGACGGTATCTTCATCCCGGTAAAACACCAGCTCTGTTTGCCCTATTTCCCAATCCTTCGCCATGGACAAATCTCGCCGTAAAGTCGCCTTGGCCTCTTTTATTGTCGCGGTTGTGGTGCTCCGCTGTAAGAGCCGATGATGATAGCTATTGATGCCGAAGAAGGTCGAACCCAGCAATAGAATCAATACGCCCATTAAGATCATTACCACTACCAACTCGACCAAAGTGAATGCTTCTAACTCAATCTTGTTCGTCCTCTCCCTCATCAACATAAAAGTAAATGATTTTCTCCCGCACCACTTCATTATCTATACTGTCAATAACCGAGCAAGTCACCTGGTAAGCATCCTCAAAAGTCAGATAGGCTTGTGTAGTATACATCACTTGAAGACCTGACGAAGCCAAGAAAGATCGGTCTTGCAAGGGATCTGAAGTGCTTGACAAAGAATCCAAGTGAAAATGGGTGACGTCATAAAGGTATTCGCGGTATTCCTGATCCAGGGAGCTGACGACATTGAGATAAATCATGAGCCCCAGCGAAAAGACGATACTAGCGATGGTCATACTCACCACCACTTCTATTAAGCTGCTCGCCCGTAGTATCAGAGCCATTGCATGATCGATTTCTTGCCACTGTAAAACCAGAGCTTGGGCATCAGGAGCGACTC
>JBCCXG010000551.1:0-4648 GCA_039191945.1 Bacteroidota bacterium | reverse complement strand
CTCGGTGACGCCATCGTCAGCCGTAAAAACGATGTCCCATCCCTGAGCACTCTCCACAAAGCCGCCATTAGCCTCGGTCCGCAAATCATTATCGGTTGTGCTGAAGTACAACGGAAAATCGGTCAAATTACTCGTACCACTCACGCGACTGTTGTCGATCGTGATCAGCTTACGCTTGCAGTGGCCAGCATAGAACGAGATGTCCTCTGAGATCGTTATTGCGCTGGATGTGGTAGATCCTCCTTCATCATCAATGGCAACCGCCGTCAGGCTGTAGGTCCCTCCACTCACATTGGTCCAGGTATAACTGTACGGGCTTGAGTTGTCCTCGCCGAGCTTGTTGCTCCCCTCGTAGAACTCGACTTTTGCGATACTGCCGTCACTATCACTAGCTATTGCAGTAATGGTAATGTCATCGCCATCGTCAAAGGTCGAGTTATCCACTGGTGCCGTGAGGCTCACTATGGGGGGTGCATTCCCAGCATTTACGGTGATATTGATCGCGGAAGAGGTAGTCATTGCCGCATCGTCGTCCGTAGCGACAGCAGTCAATGCATAACTGCTGGCAGGAGCGCTTGTCCATGTGAAGCTGTAAGGGCTGCTTGTATCTTCTCCCAATTTGTTGCTGCCCTCGTAAAATTCCACTTTGGCGATCGTTCCATCACTGTCGTTGGCGGTGGCTGAGATGGTCACGTCATCTCCTGCGATGAAAGCCGCATTGTCGCCTGGAGCGGTGATACTTATGGTAGGTGATGTATTGGGACCACTGACGTCTATTCCGACCACCGCAGAAGTAGTAGCGCCGTTGTCATCGTCGGTGGCGACCGCTGTCAGTACGTAACTTCCAGCAGCGACGCTATTCCAAGTGAAGCTGTATGGGCTGCTTGTATCCTCTCCCAGCTTATTGCTGCCTTCAAAGAACTCGACCTTCGCAATGGAACCATCCGAGTCGCTGGCTGTCGCATCGATCGTAATATCACTGCCATGGGCAAAAGTGGCTCCATTGGAAGGATTATCAATGCTGATACTTGGCAGAAAGTTACCGCCTGCACTAGAGGCCAGGATGCGATTGTCTGTAGCATTGTATGAGACGTCTACGGTATTCACAGTGAGCGTAGATGACATGCCGCTGCCAGCGACAGCACCTACCGGTGGAGTTCCAGTGCCGACGGTCATGACGACCCAGATGTTCGTATTGGTCACATTGTCTACTCGTACCCTGAGTCGAAGGTCATCTTCAGAAATATAAGCCGACGCCGGGCTGAGGACCCAGCCTTTGACATAGCTGCTATTGTTTCCACTGACCACGAAGTAGGGAACTCCGCTTTCCGTACCGGTCGAGGTTGGCAACCCTACCGCATCGGAGGACTCTCCCAAATTGATGTGCCACTCATAATCGTGATTTGACCCATCTTCGGCAATGTCAAGCGTTGAAAGCAAAGCGGGGGCCGCCTCTTCAGAAAAATCAACCATTAGGTGACGCTTCACTGAGGTCATTCCAATCTCGGCATACTTCGTCCCTCCATCCACAATCGCGTACCCATAATCACCATTAATTTCAAAGGCATCCACACCGCCTGTCAGGCCCCTTTGGCCATTATGGTCATTGTAACCATCTGCTCCATCTACCTGAAAAGTGCTAAAGAACTGCGTATCTCGGTCCTTGTCTGGGCCACCGAAAAAGCGTGTATCGTAAGCAAAAAGTTGAATTTGAGTAGCTTCCTTTTGGTCCCAGGAATTGCCATGGTAGTGGTTATCACCCATGATCGATACCAAAATGTCATCTTCATCTTGCCACCGGTTGCGGAAATACATCGCCCCCTTGTAGGCATCCTCAATACCTGTGGGCAAAAAGCCATTAATATCTAGGGCCGTCGAGTTTTCGTCATAGTAAATCAATGACCAAATCGAACCTCCACGTTTGTGATCAAATTTGTCGCCGGCGGCCGCGGCGTTTTGCTGACCCCTAAATCGATCGTAGAAATACTGGTAATATGGTAAGTCCGCAGATGGGATCAATCCTAGCAAGGCGCTCGTACCTCCTTCTGGGTCCAAATAATTGCCGCCTACTCCCCATTGCAAGACATATTGATCATCAGTGAAAGAGCCATAGTAAGCAGGTAGTTTCCACCAGGTATGCTGGCCGAACTCCGTATCGAAGTCGGTGTCTCCAATATGCCGGGCCGCCAGGATCGCCGGGAAAAGAAATCCACTGGTGTACCCCATGTAGCCATTGCCCTCTTGCATCCAACCTTCGTCGCCGTACGCCGTGCTCATGTGAGTATTGAGCCAGGACTTCAGGTCTGCATACCTCGAGGCTCGATTGGTCTCTTCATATACCGCCAACATGGTGATCAGCTCCCCTCCTCGACATACACCAACCCAGTTGGATCCCCTATGGGAGGCATTGAGGTTGGCGTGATTGTAACTTGGCCAATTGTCGAGGGTCTGATCGATCTTGTCGTATATATAATCTCTTTGGGTAGTGGACCAGGCATTGTAACACCAGTCATAAGCGATGGCAAAACCTACTCCGATTGCAGCCCTTCGTAGACCGTAGCCACTTTCCGGAATTCTTCCATCTGGATCGATGTCATTGTGCACATCGTATAGTGCGTCGTACGCATATTGGGCGTACGTAGCATTGTTCGTAAGCAAGTACATGAGCGCGGCTTCTCTAGCCAACCAGGATCTTGCATAGTTCCAGTTGCCGTCACTGGTGTTTTCGTCATATACTAACCAATCATTTTGGTCGACTCTGGCCTTGATGGCATCATAGACCTCCTTGTGATGACTACCGGGTACGGCGATGGCCGTTTGTAACTCGGTGATCCTAGTGGCATCGAGGAACAGCCTTGGATGTTGAGCCCAACCTACATTGAAAGCAAATAGAAGGGCGACAGCAGTGAGTATTCTAGGTTTCATATGTCCAGATTGCGGTTTTTATTAAAGGGACCGCTTAAAAAAGTATGAGCCGACGTCCTAAAAAGGCCGTTATTTCTAAAAGTTAACCCCTCTCAATCGGTCAGCAAAACCGACGGACACGAGGACTGTATCGTGCTCCCTTGTGTTTTGCAAAGAGCAGGCTTAGAGTGTACTATCTGACGATTAACCTGCTCACCATTTCCTTGCCTACATTGGTGGCTTTGAGGAGGTACAATCCCGACTCTAGCAGCACTCCCTCAAACCCTCGGCCACTGTAAGCACCGGAGTCATCGACGAATTGTGTTCGCTCAATGATCACATTCCCTTGTAAATCATACAACATCAGGCGCACTTCTGTGTTGGGTGTCAAGCCCTGGAGCGCCCAGTTGAAATCAAGACCATTGCTGGCATTGGGGAATATCGACAGCTCGGGAGTTCGTGCTACCCCATCTTGGACCAAGATGACATCGGAGTAGGTGAAACTACCATCGAAGTCGGTCTGCTTCAATCGGTAATACGAGTTGCCAGAAAGTGGCCGTTGATCCAAAAACTCATAATCTACCTGCTGATCACTATTTCCTTGACCATCTACTAGTCCGAGCGTTTCGAAAGACGCGCCATCGACTCCTCGCTGAACCGAAAAAAAGTCGTTGTTGATTTCAGTGGCCGTGGACCAATTGAGGCGCACGGCGTTGGACAACCTCAAGGCAGAGAAGGATAGAAGCTCCACTGGCAGCGGTGAGTCTCCGGACGCCACGGTATGAGGTGAGAAGTCCGACAGACCCGCGGCGGTCACCGCGTAATATCCCCCACCCATCGTCGTGGACATGGCTGCAGAGCCGTGCATCTCCCAGAATCCGCCACTGGTGTAGTGGGCAATGAAGGCATTGGCCCTATCAAAACTGGGACCTTCGTTTTGATCATGCCATTGGAGAGTCATGGTAACGTTGGAGTTGCCCGGAGTCGCCTCGTCGATGAGCCACGTCTTGGCCAGCTCCTTATCGGAGAGTACGGCCCCTGTTGTACCATCGCGATAACTGTTATTAAGAAGTCCCACTGTAAAGTCATCATCCGTTCCGGCATTCAAAATGCGCGCAGGTGTATACGAAGTAGCGCTACTACCTACGGGAAATAACACCGTACCCGACTTACCACCTGGCCCGATCGTATTTTGGGTGACGGATCTACCCTCAGGAATGATGATGAAGCCACTCGAAGTACCGCCAACAATATCTCCTACCACCGTCAGGTCGCCAGCTGTACAGTCCAGATGGCCCGATACCATGGTCAAGTCCCCGTTGACGGTGGTGGATCCACCTATGATCACGTTGCCGCCGGAATTGTTGACGGTTACGTCTTCCCACGTTGCGATGGCGGTGCTACCATAGATCTGCTGATCATCAGATCCGTTGAAGAGTACTGCAGAATTGGTAGGAATGGTCAGTGTCCCGTTGTTCTCAATGCTACCGGTCACTGTCAACTGCTGACCCCCAAGGTCGATTGATGTACCAGCGTCTATCACGAGCTGACCAATCGTCGTGGCGCCAGAGAGCTGAGGGTAAGGATTGCCTCCCGTATCTCGTATGCGGATATCTGCACCACTGATGGGTGTCTGACAGTCTCCCCAATTATTGTTGGTCGACCATGCACTAGACAAAGCAGCACCTGTCCATTGCAGTTCGATTTCCGCACCATCCAATGAGATGTTCGCCGCAGGGTTGAG
>JBCCXG010000550.1:0-4656 GCA_039191945.1 Bacteroidota bacterium | reverse complement strand
TTGCCTGTCGGCTCATCGGCAAATACGATCGACGGATTATTGATGAGTGCGCGGGCAACGGAAACGCGCTGCTGCTCGCCTCCTGACATCTGGGAGGGCTTGTGATCCAGGCGACCCTCCAGTCCCAGCAGGGACAGGAGCTCCTCACCCCGTGCTGTTACCTCTGCATCTTTTCGCCGGCCGATGAAGCCGGGGATGCACACGTTTTCCAGGGCGGTAAACTCGGGCAACAGATTATGAAACTGAAAGATGAATCCAATGTGCTGGTTGCGAAAGGCAGCCAACCGTTTTTGAGGCAGCGACGTCGCCAATTCAGACTTGATCCGTACCTCTCCCTGATCCGGACTATCAAGGGTCCCCAGTATATGCAATAGCGTGCTTTTGCCAGCACCGGAGGCGCCCACAATACTCACCACCTCTTGGTCACCAATTTCGATATTGATTCCCTGCAGCACTTTCAGGCTGCCATACGCCTTGTGAATGTTATTCGCCTCAAGCATGCCGCAAACATACGCTAATGTTGAATTTTGAGGGTTGAATTTTCAGGGACTGACATCAGTTCAAAAAATCAGGATTCAACTTCCAGCATCGAAGGTCGGTTATTTGGCCGCCAGCTCCTTCTGATACAACACCTCACCATCTTCCCTGATCAATCGAAAGACAACGCTAGTCGAATCGGTGGCGCTATTAAAGGTAAGCTCCCCGAATGCTGCCGTCTTGTCTATACCGTACAATTGGGTGGTCCATTCCGGCTTAGATTTAGGTGGGCCCAATCGCGCACCGAGACTCCCAGCTCCAAACTCATGCATCTGAAACCCTGACTCCCGCTCGATGATGAATCCCCTGGCGCCATGGCGGTCACCAGAGATCAGCACAACGCCTGCTTTGCCTTGGGCTTCCAACAAGTCCAAGATCTCATCACGCCCATTAGGATCATTGACGCCCCAAGAGTCCTTTCCATTAGAAACGAAGTCACTCCACATCGTGCCGCAGGACAATACCAAAAACGCGCTTTCACTCTGTGTGATCTGTTGTTTGAGCCAGGCCATTTGAGTGTCCCCCAAAAAGGAGCCTGGTTCGCCGGTCCGGAAATAGCGATTATCGGTCATCAAGATATCGATACTGCCGATGGTCGTAGAGAAATAGATCCCTTCGCTATTTTCACCATAAGCAGGGTTGACCCATGATCGTTGGAAGATCTTACGAACATTTCGCCGATCCAAATCTTGATAGCCTTTTGGGATGCCGGCCCTGTCATTATTAAAGTAGTCGTGATCATCCCAGGAAGCGCAGATTGGTACCTGCGAAGCCAAAAGTTTCCAGGCACTTTGGAAGTCACGCAATAAATAGTCTGCACGATGCATGCCCAGGTGGTTGTCCCGGTCTTGCACGGCGATATCCCCCAGGAAGAGCATTGCGTTGGGTTGGCGATTAATAATAGTTGAAAACAATTGCGTATTGCCCAATCCCCAGCGGTGAGGACACGACCCAAAGACGAGACGGACGTTGTCATCAGATGGCGTTCGGAACCGATAATTGGTGTTAGTAACTATCAATGTATCATTGATGATCAGCTCATAGGTATAATTCTGATCAGCTTGCAGGTCGTCCAATTTGATTACCGTGGTCAAATCAGTGCTCACCAGCGTCTGACTTACTTCTGTCCGCGACGCCTCACCCGCTTCTGATTGATACTCGATCGACACACCGGACGGTCTTGCCGTCCTGACCCAAATGGAGACTTGATCACTAGAAACACTCCCGAGCATGGGTCCTCCCAGGATCCATTTGTTGTGCTCATCAACTAATGCCGTATACGTTGGATCACCAAGCAGCTCGGCGTAGGAGGCCTCGATATCCTGCGACAAGACCTCGAGTGCTGCCTTGTAGATCAAAGTGTCAGAGGCTCCCACTACCTTCCAATAAGTCAGTACTTCCATATTGGGCGTGTGCTTATTCATCGGATGCAGGCTCTGCCCAAAGTATTGCGAATGAAGTGCCAGCGGGAGCAACATCCAAACCGTGGCCATGCACTTGAAGATCATGGCCCCAATTTACTCATGAAGCGCGGATGTACTACATGGTGTCAACGTTGGTAGCCAGTTGGTTGCAGATCATCGCCACAGAAGATTACCAATTCATTATTCGCCATGACGTTCGTTCAGAAAAAAAGAAGAGGCGAGGTAGGGGCAGAGATGGGGATCATTGTTGCTGGAAAGGTAGGAACTTGATTGGTATATTAGCGCCTGATAGACTGGGTTTGCGACAATTCCCGGCTGAGTAAGGCATGATTGACCCTAGTTCTATGATGCCGACGCTTCCTAAAGGAGCCCTGCCCCCTGACCGGGGTTTGAACTGATTTCTGACTGACCAATCAATAGCTACTATGCGCACGAGTCTACTAATGTGCCTATCACTACTCGCCCAAATAGCCTGGACTCAACACCTGGCGGGCTTCGACACCCTGGCAGCCCTTAACTTGAAGTATGGAGATGCCTTGATAAAAATCTCTGATCCCTTTGCACCGCAACGTTCCGATTTTTATGTGGAAAGTGATTGGCAGTATTGCCTGGCCTTAACGACCAAGGGGAAGGTCTTACCATTTTCTTGTCGAATCAATTTGGTGAGGACGCATGTGGAAGCTATTGCCAACCGTCAAATCAGAAAGCTACGCAGCTCCGCAATCCAGTCATTGCTAGTTGCTGGGAAAGAGTATGCGTATTATGAGGCCGATGCTGTTGATGGGCAGCAGCTCCAGGGATTTTTTGAAATCTTGAACAGGGGGGAGGTCACACTTTTGAAGAAATATGAAATTGGACTGGAAAGAGCCAATGATTTCGGCATTGATCCTGGCATCGACAACAGCAATGATCAAATGGTGCTGAAGTGGTCCTTCTACTACAGCAAAGATGGTCAGCGAGTCCAGCCACTTGGAAAGTCCCGAAAAAATATCCTCGAGGTTTTTGCACCTTACGAGAATAAAATGAAGGACTTCATCAAAGAAAATCATCTCAAATGGAAAGATCCTTCCTATCTCTCGCCGGCCTTTGACTACTACAATCGAACAGCTAAAGATTGGGAAGTCGGGGACTCGGACTGAGTCACCCCTGTCCGATTTCGCAATGTATCCCCTACTCAGCGTTAGCGCTAAACCCGGGCGAGCCAGCTTGGCGATCTCATAAAAAGAGCCTCGGAGCAGGCGAGAAAAAGGTTACTGTCGGAGGCATCGATATCCTTTGACAAGTCCTCGAATGCTGCCTTGTAGATCAAAGGGGCAGAGGCTCCAACTGCCTTCCAATAAGTCAGTACTCCCATATTGGGCATGTGCTTATTCACCGGACGCTGGCTTTGCCTAAAGTTTTGCGAATGGAGCGCTAGCAGTAGCAACCAATTCATTCATTGACGTAACGATACGCATGGATCAGGATCATTTGGTGACCAGATAGGATACTTCATCCACCTTTCTGTTCAAGACTCATCCACCCAACCATGCTGGACCAATGCAATGATTCCTTTATCATTGCTTAACAGCCCTATGTCAACTAACTGAAGTAAACATGAAATCTCGAAAGCTTTTGTTCATCCTGCTGACACTCTTCGCCTCCATGGGATACGGCCAGGTACGTCTGGAACTCAACCTGGAAGAGGGTGCCAGCTATCGTCAAATAACCAACTCGGACGCGACCATAGTGCAAGATCTTATGGGACAATCACTTGAGATCAACGTGAGCCTGATTGGCGAGATGCAGTTCACAGTGCGCGAAGCCACCAGCGATCATTACCTCATGGACGTGACGTTTGAAAGGATGCAGATGACGATGGGTTCCCCCCAGGGGAGTGCCTCTTTTGACTCTGATAACCCCCAAGAAAGCGATCCAATGTCTAACGTGCTCAGCTCCATCACCGGCAATCCCTTTGAAATCAAAATGTCGAAAACCGGCAAAGTGCTGGAGATCAACAAGGTTGATCAGCTGTGGGAGTCTGCATTCGAAGACCAGGCCCTATCCCCGGCAGATAAGCAGCGAGTCATGGGCCAACTCAACCAGACATATGGTGCTGAAGCCCTCAAAGGGAACATAGAAATGGTCACGGCCATATTCCCCGAAACCGCTGTCTCAAAAGGAGACAGCTGGTCTACCACCACTCAATTGAGTTCCGGGATGCAGGGTACTGCGATAACCACTTATACTTTCAATGGATCGGAAGGTGATCGTCACCTATTGACCGGGAGTGGCACCATTGAATCCTCCGACAACGAAGAGTACATCAATACCAATGGTGTCGACCTGAAGTTTAACATGTCCGGCCAAATGGAATCGAGCATTGAGATTGAGAAATCTACAGGTTGGATCAAAGTGGCGACCGTCAATCAAACGATAGAGGGAACGGCTCAAATGAAGGGAAATGAGCAGCTACCCGACGGTTTGACTATTCCAATGAAAATACAGAACAGCCAAAAAACAACGGATCAATAACTAGGGCAATGCCCCAGAGGAGACTGAGCGGTCTTAAGTAAAGGATTAAGGTAGAGAGAGGGGTGGATTATACGGAGGTTGCGCCATGACCTCGGGGACGCTCCATCATGCCTTATGTTGAAGTCATCATTAACTCTTGAACTCCGCTGCTTTCAACTTTGAGCTCATCACCGTATTTTCG
>JBCCXG010000549.1:0-4660 GCA_039191945.1 Bacteroidota bacterium | reverse complement strand
CTGAAATATGCGCAAAGGCTCAGCGAAGGTTTTTACATCGAGCCGCACAATGTATGGTACTTCAGCTATGTCCTGTTCGTCTATGGCGTTCGCTTGCTTGTGCCGGGCACGTTAGCTACTGGGTTGGTTATCGGCCAGTACCTTTTGGGTTTATTGGCGTTAGTTGCGCTCACCGACGCCGGGCGGCGGATATACGACAGCAATCGGGCCGGCATCGCAGTGGGTTTTGTCTATTGCGTGTTTGTGGAACTGACCTTTTGGCACTCCTATGTACTGTGTGAGTCCTTGTACGTAAGCGGTGTATGTTTCCTGCTTTGGAGCGCTGTTCGCTTGGAGCAGCACCGTCGGTCCCGCTACGATTGGCTTTTGCTGATTGGTTTGGCGACTTGGGTGGCCTTTTTGAAACCCACGGGTATTGCCGTATGGGCGTCTTTGGCCGCGTTGGGCGTGTATGCTTTGTGGCCTCGTCTGCGCCCGGGATGGCGCTGGACGATGGGTATCCTGACGGTATTGCTGATATTGCTCGCAGCAGATAGGATGCTGGCGACGTTTGGCGTCATCCGCAACTACGAAAAGGGCGAGGTCATTTTCGGTATTCGCAGTTTACCGTACCGCGTGGACTATCGTACCTTGATGCTGACTCCGCCGGAGGACATCTATGTTCCGCAAGATTCATCGACGATCCGCCGGATCATGACCTTTGTCGTACAGCATCCCTGGTACTGGATCAAGCTGACGACGTTGAAGTTGTGGTACTTTCTTGCTCACATCAGACCCTATTGGTCTGGAGCGCATAATGCCTTCAATCTCATTTTGCTCCTTCCGTGTTATGTGCTTTCCTTTAGGATGGTGAGGGCCAGCCGGCTACCTCGGTGGTTTGTATTGGCTTCGACCGTCTTTGTATTGGTTCAATGCCTAAGCGCATCATTGACGTCCGTCGACTGGGATGGCCGGTTCCTGATGCCAGTACTCCCTGTGGTGTTTGTGTTAGCAAGTGGGTACTTCGCGAATGCTGATGGGGTCAGCAGCAGGACTTACTCACGTCAAAAGGCTTCGTTGAAAGAGACATAAAAGAAGTTGGAGTCGATGCCAAAGCCGTAGTCGAATCGCAGGTTCATCCGATCCTCCACTTCAAAACGGTACCCCACGCCCGCGTTGGGAAGCCAACGGTCAAAGTCATTGACGGTTTGGCCGATTGAGCCTCCGGCAATCCATGCGACCAGGCCGGACCTTTCCTTGAAATTCCATCCCTTTCCTGATGAGGTGCTTGTCAGCATGTGGCGATACTCCAGGATCCCAAATAGCATCGCTTCGTCCCGAAATCGTCCCCAGCGATAGCCACGCAGATCGAAGGGGGTGCCCATTTGCGATAATTCGGGCCAGGGAGCATCGTTGAAAGTGTGCCGAAACCGCACTTCCCAAGCCAAAGTCCTTCTAGGTTTTCCGACCTTGGCATAATGCCGATAGTCCATATCCAGCACCTGGTAGTCATTTTCTCCTCCCAAAAGGGTGCCATAAGACAGGAAGTTGAAATCCAGCAGCAGACCGCTGTAAGGGTTTTGGATCAGGTCTCGGCTATCAAAAAGGACCGATAGGCCTAAACCCGTATTGGTCACTTCAGGCCCATATCGTAAAATCGCTGGATCCGTTTCCATGCGCACGTTCAAGTCGCTGGCTGTGGTCCGATTGAAATCGAAGACAACGCCCCAGAATAGGTTCGTACGGACTTTCATCATGCCCTTCATGAAGGCGCGGATCCATCGCCGAGTGTAGCTGGTGGTGGTATCGGAGAGTTCCGTATTTCGGGCATTGTCAAACCCAACTCCGTAGTAGTGATCGGGTTGATCTCGGTACCAAAAATCTCCGATCGCCCGCAGCTTATCGCCCTTCCCGTATATCGTTGGTCGGCTGTTAAAAAAGACAGAGCCATTGCTGCTAATGCCTGCTCCGAAAGGAATCGAAGATCGATCTACCTCTGGATTGCCAGGCTCTGTTGCAAACGAATACAAGCCGCCCCCAGACACCACGAAGCCCAACTCCGGTGAGAAAGAAGGCGCCACATATGGACTAAAAAGAGGTAGTCCTCGTTCGACTTTGGCGCGTCGGGTCGAATCCCAACGGGCCCAAAACCCCTTTTTCTCCGCTGAACCCGCGATCTCCTGAGCATGGCTTTGGAGCATATGAGATAGGATGACGAGTGTGAATAAGTAGTTAAATCTGAAGCGCAAGGGCGGATTTTTTCTGGTGCAGCAAGATAAGTGAATACCATGACTTGCTTCTTCATCGTTTACAAACCAGATCCAAGCTTACCTTTGAGGCTCCAATCGCCAAGCTGAATGAATGACTTCTTTGCCACTGACTATTCGCAACCGGGTAATTTCTTAGTACTTGCCGGTATTTTGTTTTTCATCATCTTCATCAGGTACATCGTTTTCTCCGGTTTATTCCATTATGGGCTGCGACGATTCTTCAAGGGTAGGGAAATGCACCACCTAGACGAACTTGGCAATCGGACGCTACGGGAGATGGGCTGGTCGGTCCTGACCTCGTTGATCTTTGCATGCATTGGTATGGGACTAATCATCCTATGGCAGCAGGGAGGGACGGCTTTATACTTGAACCTAAGCGACTTTCCCTTGTGGTACCTTCCCGTGTCTTTATTGATCTACTTGGTGCTTCATGAGACCTACTATTATTGGGTTCATCGATGGATGCACCTACCCAAGGTCTTCCCTTTGGTGCATAGGGTGCATCATGCGAGTCATGAGACCAATGCGCACACATCCTTCAGTTTTCATCCTTTGGAGAGTCTGCTGCAAGCGATCATTATCCCCGTGCTGCTTCTGGTTATCCCATTGCACACTTCGATGTTGTTGGTATTGTTGGTGATCATGACGTTGTCGGGCACGATCAATCACCTGGGCTACGAGATCTTTCCCTCCGGATGGGCAAGACACCCCCTCGGTCGGTGGATCATTGGTGCGGCGCATCACGACCGACATCACAAGCGTTTCCGATACAATTATGGCTTGTATTTTACCTTTTGGGATCGTTGGATGGGTACCGAAGACCCCGAATTTGACGACTATTTTGAGGAAATAACGAGGCGATAAGTCCAGGCAACAGCCTAAAGTCAAGGCTTTTTTCAGCAAAATGCGAACTATTTTATCGGCAAAGTCGTAACAAATACTATATTACATCGGCAAAATCATAACAAATAATCTACGAACGATGAAGAGAGTATCAATTGGTGAATTTGAGGAGTTGTGCCTGCTGGTTGCGGGCATACTTGGTGAAGATGCCTATGGTATTTCTGTCAAGCGTGAGGTGGAGGTGCGCTCAGGTCGTAGCGTGACCATCAGCACGATCCATGCCACCTTGATCCGATTGGAGAAGAAGGGGCTATTGGCAAGTCGCATGGGGGGCGCGAGTGAGAGTAGGGGAGGACGGGCCAAGCGGCTATTTGAGCTTACGGCTGCTGGTAAGCAGGCCATTTTGGAGGTCCGTGATCTTCGCAACCAGATGTGGAAGGATCTACCCAATGTAAGCTGGGACAACCTATGAACAAACGGCCCCCATATTGGATGGATCGGGTCCTTGACTGGTATTGCCATCCTTCCTACGTCGATGAGATCAAAGGGGATCTCTTCGAACTCTACCAGGAGTGGCTTGCGGAGCGTGGTGGCCGATGGAGCAACCTCTTCTACTTCTGGAATCTCATCCTCTTTCTGAAGGTCTACAACTCAAAATTTTCGATCAATAACATGTCTAATTATCGCATCTCCCTACTCAGGCATTTTGTGGCCGTGAGTGCCAGAAATCTTATCAAACACAAGGCTTACTATGTTGCCAATATTTTGGGATTAGCATTGGGTGTCGGGATCAGTTGCCTCATCTACCTGCACGTCGAACGTGAATTGAGCTACGAGAAAGCCTATCCAAAGCATGATCGGATCTTCCGTGTCTCGACGCATCAGGAGTGGGCAAAGTCATCCCCGGTCCTGGGACCCATGATGGCCGAATATTTTCCGGAATTGGAGGCGGTGGGTCGTTTCAAGCGCCACTGGGGCGAAAACTTCCTGAAGGTGGGCGACAATGGACTGGTCAGCGAAGACGTCTTTGAAGCCGATGCGGAGGTGATAGAAATTTTTGACTTTGAGTTCATCGAAGGAAGCGCAGAAGGTGCCCTGGATCGCCCTTACACCACCCTCATCACGGAGACGCTCGCGAAGAAGTTGTTCGGTGATCAAACCGCGCTGGGTGAAGTGATCGAACTCAACGACCGCGACAAGGTGGAGGTCACGGGGGTCATCAAGGACCTGCCCAAGTATTCACATCTCCAGATGGACATGATCATGAGCTTGGAGGCCTTCTACCAATACACCTCTCCTGAAGGCACTGAGAGCAAAGGCTGGATGGTGATGTACACTTTTGCTCTGCTCAAGGAAGGTGTCACAGAGGCGGAATTTCGGGCGAAGATGCCAGCCTTTCAGCAGCACTACATACCAGAGGAGTACAGGGAATACATGGAGGAGGTATCCTTCGAGGTCATGCCCCTAACGGATATACACCTGCAGAGTGACCGGATACAGGAGATGGCGGAGAACAGTGATATAGTGTACATCTACATTTTCGTCTCATTGGCCGTGATCATTATTTT
>JBCCXG010000548.1:0-4683 GCA_039191945.1 Bacteroidota bacterium | reverse complement strand
CTCCAATGCAAACCTCTCCGTCCACTGTCTCATGGTCCATGGATTGCCAGCGGTAGGCAGGTGCCACACTTCTCCAAACGCCTCGGGTGTATTGCCAAGCAAAGCGGTTGCTTTCCCCGCATCTGGGGTGTAGGTGAAAGAATGCACAAAATCAACACCCCCTAGAATAGAGGCCTTCTTCCCTTCACTCAGTGGTTTGAAAACGGACTCCGTCAATACGCTCACGCCGAGAATACCGGGACCGTAAAAATCTGCGGCCCTGGCCACCAAGGCCTCTACTCGACCTTGCTCCACTGCCTCCATTAGTTCTCGAAAGATCTGAGCCCGCACCTGTCCTTTCTTGGTCTCAGGGCCGATGGGATTCTCTTCAGTCATTCTCCCAACAGTATCCCGAGGATACATGTAGATATTATCAAAAAACACCATCTTGGCCTTATGCGACGCACAAGCATCGACAACATTTTTCATGATTGTAGGCCACATGCTTCTCCAGATTTTGGTGTCATAGAGAAGACCAGCGGTTAAGTAAACGATCTCCGATCCTTCGGTGGCTTTGAGGACCGCAGCACTGTCCATCAGATCAGCACTGATCAGCTGGTCCTGTTCGTTGACCTTTTGGGGGTTGCGACTGACAAGTCGGACTTGCGTAGTGTAGTCGCGAAGGGACTTTGCAAGTTCGCGTCCGATAGCTCCACCAGCGCCTAAAATGGTTTGCATCGTTCGAGGGGATTTGCCAGCAAGATAGACGAATACCCACGGATTGGCGAATGAGATGTCCGATCACGGCATTCCCCACACAAGAAGCTCGATCTAGAGGAAAAACCGGTCCATGGCCAAATGGATCTCCCTCCGCCGGAGTCATCACTAGCCAATGTGGAAAAAAACTCAACTTCAATATGAAGGTGACCGGAGACCAGAGAACGAGCCTCAGACCCAATGAATACACTTTTTTATGTATTCATAATATAAATTTTATCTAAAACATAAAAAACATAAATTTCACTTATAGGATTCTTTTGATTGCTTTGTAGGATAAAATCATTGTAAATGAATCCAATAACTACTTTGTTGCCTCTCCTCGCACCTGGACTCTTCCTCATTTATGCGTTGGCTACATTGGCTAGCTCCAAGAATAATTGGGTGAGATCGAGACAAGTGGCCGAATGGTTGGGCTGGTCCGGGATTATCATCTCCGCGATATGCGCAACAATCGTATTCGGAAATGGACCTACCCAATTCACGATCTTTGTATGGCAAGAGATTGGCTTCGCGGTCAGGCTTGACGCCCTAAGTGCAACGATGCTGGGTATGATTTCCCTTCTTGGGTTCATCATCTTAAAATTTAGTGCTAACTACCTGGAAGGTGAAGCGCGGAAGGCTGTATTCATGGCCCGGCTAGCTACTACAATTGCCTCGGTCGAGCTGCTTGTCCTATCAGGCAACCTGGGACAGTTGTTTGTCTTTTGGGTATTGACTAGTGTTTGTCTGCATTTCCTCCTGGTGTTTTATCGGCATCGTCCCCAAGCCATTGCGGCTGCTCGAAAAAAATTCATCGTCGCCAGGATTGGCGACGCGAGCCTATTGGTAGGTTCTGCCCTACTTTATCTCAACCTAGGTACCGGCGACCTCGGAAAGATCTTTGCGGAGGTACAAGAGATGGGCACGCTCACCACCCCACTCGTCTGGGCCACGGTCTTTATGGTATTTGCGGCCATCTTGAAATCAGCACAATTCCCAACCCATGGGTGGCTGATAGAGGTGGTAGAAACCCCTACCCCAGTTTCAGCGCTCCTCCATGCTGGCTTATTGAATGCAGGTCCTTTCCTTATTGTCCGAATGGCATTTCTGATGAGTGCGAGTACTCCCGCATCGCTCATGCTGATCATCATAGGAGGATTTACCGCAATGTTTGCTTCGGTGGTCTACCTTACCCAGCCTACGGTCAAAGTATCCCTCGGCTACTCCAGTGTAGCACACATGGGATTCTCCTTACTGATTTGCGGTTTTGGGGTTTACTCTGCAGCGATACTGCATTTAGTCGCTCACTCCTTCTACAAAGCCCACTCCTTTCTTTCATCTGGAAGTGTGGTTGACGCGGTGAAGGCGAGAAAAGTGCCTGTTCCAAAGCGCCGCGGGAACCTATTGCGCATTGGGCTAAGCATCGGCTTCTCAGTGACCGTCTACGCTATCCTCTGCTATGTATGGGGTATCCATCCTGAAAAGGAGTTTGGATTGATGGCGATTGGCGCCATCATCGTGATGGGACTGAGCCAGTTCCTTGTTCAAACTTTAGACTCTGATCGAGCTTGGCTGCCGGGATTACAGTCTGCATGCCTGGTTCTAGTAGTGGGCATAGCCTTCTTCACCTTGGAGCAAGGTGCTCACTGGCTGTTGCTTTCAGAGGTGCCCGCGCAGTATCAGGCGAGCCCGGTGATCATGGTGGCATCGACCGTCATTATCAGCTCCTTCATAGTTGTGGTCATACTGCAACTCATTGCGCCAAGACTTGGAAGCCTGGAAATAGGTAAGGTACTCGGCATTCACCTTCGAAACGGTTTGTATGCCAACGTCCTTTTCGATCGCCTGGTTGGGTCTCTGAAAGGTGATAAGTTCAAATGGGCCAACCTCACGGTACGGGATGAGGATGAACTTAAACAGCCGGGAGCCCACAAGTCAGGGCAGAGAATCAAAGAACTACTGATCAAAGACTAAAAGAAAGCATTAAGGCGATGTATACAGAACAAACACGCATCACTCCAGCTGCGATCAAGGATATCCTGCACGATGGAGTAAAGAAAATTGCACCGCTTTGGTCGTTGGAAAACTTTGTGGCGGTCAACCCCTACCTGGGATTGGCGGGAAAGCAGTTCTCAGAAGCCATGAGTTTTCTCAGCAAAACCGGTAAGACCAAGGCTACACTCCCTGCAGACTTTTATTTACAGGCGATGAAGGAGGGTCATATGGATCATTCAGATCTTGCTTACACCTTACAGCACAATAAACTCGGTGTAAACTATGATGTAGAAGAGTTTCTGGTAAGACTTCCGATAGAACTCGAACAATCTTCGGACGACACTGTGAAAACCTTGGCTGATGCAGCAGGGGCCACTCGTGGAAAACAATGGAGCAGATTCATGGTCGACCGTATTTCTTTTTGGGCCTCCGCTTACTTTGATGAGGAACAGGCAGGATGGGACACTGCCAAGGAGCAGACCTCTTTGTTTAAAGCTTGGAAGCAGGAAGCCGAAATCGATAGAAGTACTGAGGTGATGGGCCTCAAGGGCTTCAGGAAGATAGTCAAAAAGCTACCCAGTGACTATTATTCAGCTTCCATATGGGCACTTGAGATTCTTGACATTGCGCCAGAGTCCCTACCCCACTACATCAACGCCCTCTCGATGAAAATCAATGGTTGGTTAGGTCTCACCGGAAGAATCGATTGGGATGCTAACCTCAACGGGATTGAGAGTCATTATGCCGAGGAGCTGCTAGCTATTGCCCTGGTCTGGGAAATGTGCATCCATGAGTGTCTGCAGACCAAGGAGCTGGAGCAGTTGTGGCAAAAGACAAAGGTGCGCAATCAGCAACTGGCTACCTCTGGCGAAATTGACAGGTCACTGGCTTTTCACCTGATCCTGCAAGAAGCATTCGATCACGCTAATCAGCGTATGATCCTGGATAAGATAAACAACCAGGAAACCACCCTACCCCGACACACGGAATCGAAAGTGCAGGCGATCTTCTGTATCGATGTGAGATCAGAACTCTTTCGTCGCAACCTCGAGGCTGCGGATGAAAACATCGAGACGATGGGTTTTGCGGGATTCTTCGGTTTTCCCATTGAATATGTTCCTCTTGGACACGAGCATGGGACCAGCCAGTGTCCAGCGCTGCTCACCACTTCCCACACAGTGGAAGAAAGCCTTGGCGACTTGAACATGGAGCAAATCACGATTGAAGACCGGAAGCTGCGCCGGCAGGTGGCGAAGGCCTGGTCATCATTTAAGACCGGAGCCATCAGCTGCTTCAGTTTTGTGAGCCCTGTAGGACTTTCTTATTTGCCAAAGCTCTTCACTGACTCATTTGGATTTACGCGACCCGTACCGCGACCCCAGGACGCCAACCTACCAGCGAGCGTGAGGTCGAAGAAAAAAGTAAGGTTGCATACTAGTCGCGGAACCGATCGCTTGCGTGGTATACCCGCAGAAGATCGATTGGAAATGGCGACTTCGGCACTCAAAGCCCTGTCCCTCACGGATAACTTTGCCCGAATTGTGCTTGTCATGGGACATGAAGCAACCACCGTCAATAATCCTCACGCCTCGGGATTGGACTGCGGAGCTTGTGGAGGAAAATCCGGCGAGTCTAACGCAAAGGTAGCAGCAGCCGTTTTGAATGACCCAGAGGTCAGAGAAGGTCTCAAAGGAAATGGAATCGACATCCCATCAACGACGATTTTCTTGGCTGGCCTACATGACACAACGACTGATCAAGTGGCACTCTTCCATACCGACGAACTTCCTTCCTCTCACCAAGAGGACATGGTGGCACTAAGGTATGCCTTGGACATCGCAGGTGAATCCGCGCGAAAAGAGCGCGCCGTTCGTATGAACATCACAACAGGCGATCTGAGCAAACAAGTCATCCAAAGAAGTAACGATTGGTCTCAGGTCAGGCCTGAAT
>JBCCXG010000547.1:0-4690 GCA_039191945.1 Bacteroidota bacterium | reverse complement strand
CTCCGAATACGGTACGATGGAGTCTGTGCTGATGAAGCGACCTGAAGAAGCATTTGTCCGACAAGAATTGATAGACGAACAGTGGAAGGAGCTCAACTTCCTGCACCGACCCAGGCTTGATCAAGCGATTGCCGAACACGAGGAGTTGAGAAAGCCTGGGTCGGTGCAGGAAGTTGAGCTCCTCCCACTGTTGGTCTATCAGTTCTTGCCGAACAAATGCTTCTTCAGGTCGCTTCATTAGCACAGACTCCATCGTACCGTATTCGGAGTGTGAGGTTTGCTTAGACATCGCGGTTCACTTTTCGAATTAACATCCAAACGTAAATGGGTATTCCAGCCATAAGGAGGATAAATCCCCAATAAACGATTTCATAGCCCGAGCCAGCGATCGCCCATACAGAAAACAGGAAGGCGACAAGAGCGATGACGAGTCTGATCCCAGTTCCATGATCCAATCCTTGGCTGCGAATCGACACAACGACGTACGCCGCGGACGTAAAGAGGTAGGCAATGAGTGCTGTCATACTCGCGAGCAAGAGCATGAACTGGAAAGCTCCCACGAGTCCCTTCGTATAGTTCATGACCATCAAAACAGAGATAAGGACACTCGATAGAATGATCCCCAAGGCGGGCACGCCGTTCCGGTTGAGTTTCCCGAAGAGAGGGGGAAAGAGATCATCTTTTGCGATGGCTGCGGGGATTTGGCCCTGTACCAAGATCCATCCGTTGAGGGCGCCAAGTGTTGATATCACCGCTCCAGCTGCGACCAGGTACGCTGCCCATCCTCCCCACATGATCGCTGCCGCGTCTGCAAAGGGCGCGTTAGAATTTCTAAGTTCAGCTGCGGGGATGATTCCCAGCAATGACGTGGTGCCCAGGATGTAGACCAGCGCAGTGATGCCCAGACCGAAGTACGTTGCTCGGGGTATGGTTCGCGCTGGATCTTCGACGTCTGCGGCAGGTATGGTCGCGCACTCCAATCCCATGTAGGCGAAACAGGTCAGAGAAGCGGCAGCGGTCACGGCACCAAAATTCGTGCTGTCGCTGATGTTCACGGGGAAAAAATTGTCGAAGTCGATAAAGAACAATCCGATCGTTCCAATAGCGACGAGCGGACCAATTTTCAGTATGCTGGTCACGAGCTGGAATAAGCCAGCTTCTCGGATTCCCAAGGTATTGATCCAAACCACCAACCAAATAATAGCCAATCCTACGGTAGTGGAAAGCACTAGATTTTCTTGCAGTGAGGGGAAGAAGACCCCTAGATAACTGACCAATGCCACTGCGATGGCGGCATTGGTACACCACAGTGAGACCCAGTATCCCCACGCTACCAGGAACCCCGCAAAATCCCCCAAACCGCTTCTCGAATAAGTATAGGGACCACCGGACTGAGCAGGTAAGAGCTTGCTCAACTCAATAAAGACAAAAGCCAAGGCCGCGGCTCCGATCGCCGAAAGTAGCCAGCCCAGTAAGCTGATGCTCCCAAAGGCAGCCAGTGAGGCCGGCAGCAAGAAAACCCCTGAGCCGATCATATTTCCCACTACGAGAGAGGTACTCGTCCAAAAACCCAGTTTCTTTCTGCTCATCTCATTTCACGCTACTTTTGAGAAAGATACCGAAAAAAAGATGAGCCTCTCTCCGTTCCACATCGATCCCGACGTTAGCAAAGCTGAGACGCTGCCTGCACTATTCTACAGCGATCCGGAAGTTTTTGATGCACTTAGAGAGAAGGTCTTTTATAAATCCTGGCAATGGGTAGGTGACCTAGATCAACTCACCCTTCCCAGACAAGTTTCGCCGTTCGTTCTGCTTGACGGGTTCCTCACTGAACCCATGCTTTTGTCAAGGGATGAAAATGACCAGGTACATTGCCTGTCCAATGTTTGCACGCATCGTGGTAATCTCGTAGCTGCCAACCCAGGTACCTATCGGAAATTGGTTTGCGAGTATCACGGTAGGAGGTTTGGGTTGGATGGCAGTTTTGAACATATGCCAGAGTTCGGAGGTGTGGCTGACTTCCCTCGACCTTGTGACGATTTGCATCGCTTTCCGGTCGAGCAATGGGGCCCGCTGATCTTCGCGAATATGGGAAGTGACGTTGATTTGGGGCAAGTCATCAAGGCGATGGATGAATACGTGGGATTTTTGCCCTTGCATGAGTTCATTTTCAACGCCAATCAATCCAAAGATTATCTGGTCAATGGGCACTGGGCGCTTTATTGTGATAATTACCTGGAGGGCTTCCACATTCCTTTCGTACACAAGGATCTGAATGCAGTATTGAACTATGGGGCGTATGAGACGGTGATCGGTGATATTTATAACCTGCAAGTCGGCTATGCCGATGGGGCAGACGATATATTTGACCTGCCTGCTGGGCATATCCACGAGGGCAAAAGGGTAGCCGCCTATTACTTTTGGCTATTCCCCAATATGATGTTTAACTTCTATCCCTGGGGCCTTTCGGTGAATATCGTGCGGCCACTGACCCTCAATCAGACGAAGGTTTCCTTTCTCACCTTCATTTACGATGAGTCCAAATTGCAATCTGGTGCCGGCGCCTTGTTGGACAAAGTAGAGCGGGAGGATGAATTTGTGGTGGAGGGTGTTCACAAGGGCCTGAAATCCAAATACTACAAGGCCGGAAGATTTTCTGCCTCTCGGGAGCAGGGAGTACATCATTTCCATCGGTTGCTAGCGGAGTACCTGAGGCAGTAAGGCACCCAAAATCAACCTCCAAAACTGGTTAATTTCAATAAGAGTAGCGTCCTACCAGCTAGACTTGTTGAAGTTGGCGATCTACCCCTTTTGAAAGAGGGTACGCTCGATCAGAACACAGCAACATCCTAAAACCTGTGAGTCGGTTTTGCAATAAAATGTGGAATAAAGCAATATCTGAACCTGACTACCGGGACTGTCGGGGATTACCTCAGGATGATGAACCGGTGAACACGCTCTTGTGCTCCGTTTAGCTTCAGCACATAGCTTCCCTCCGCTAATCCACCTACATCGATGCTATATTCGTTACCTTCCTTGATAACCTCGGCTTCCCAGATCTTACCGCTCAAATCAAGTATTGACACACGCCCTAGGGGTTTTTCCGGGAAAGGCAAATGGAAGTATAGCTGCCTATCGGTAGGGATGGGGTATAACTGTATCGATTCTTGACTAACCACCGTTTCGGCTGGGAGGCTTTGAGCTTGCCTGGCGGAAGTTGTGCCAGCGGTTGTAAATTCTGCTGCTACTTGTTGCGCATTGATGTCCCCGCAAATGGCATACAATCGAAGTTCATAGTTGGTCGCCGGTTTCAGTTCTTCGATGGTATAGGAGGTGACGCTGATGTCGTAGATCTCCGTCCAGGTATCGCCAACTGGTCGGTACCAAATAGCATAGTCACCACTCGTCTCCGTCCAACTCAGATCAAGTGATGTTTCGGTGATGGCGCCAAGTGTCAAAGATGGCCGTGGACAAACAGGTTGACCTTCCGTAGTGAAAAACTCCGTGTCCGGAACCGAGCTGACACCCGCACAATCGATGAAAACGCGAACCTGATAATTTGTGCCAGTTTCAAGGTCTTCAAGCATCACGGGTGAAGCATTTGCAGTCTTCTTCGTCCACGGGGACAATACGCCTGGCCTATACCATATATTCACCAAGTCTCCTTGACCCGTCCAGGTGATCGTAGCTTCCGTGTCGCCTATTTCTTCGATTCGGACTACTGGCGCCTCGCAGGGGACTGTTCCCAGTGTCGTAAAGTCATTAGTGGATGCTTCTGAGGTCAATGCGCCGCAGAGCGTGTAGAGTTGGGTGTTGTAGGTAGTTCCCGAGGTCAAACCCGTCAACTCCACGGGGGACACAGGATCTTCTACGTCGATCCAATCAGAGGTGGGTCCTGGGCGGTACCTCAAAGCATACTCGGTGCCATTTTGCATATCCCAAACCATACGGGCCTCACTTTCGGTGACATTCGTGATGGTTGTTGGAGCTGGATGGCAGCTGCTTTCGCCCGCCGTCTCGAACGAAGCGCCTCCAGCAATGGACGTGACACCATCGCATACCGAGAAAACTCTGACCAAATACGGAGTGCCGGGCTCAAGACTTGTGAGGACAATCGGTGACGTTGCCTCTTCAATTCTTGTCCATTCTCCAAATAGACCAGATCTGTAGCGGAGAATGTAGCGGTCTCCTGAACCGTCCCATTGGACGGTGGCTTCGTCAATGCCCACACCTTGTACCTCTACGAGGGGCGGGTCACACACGGCCTCCCCCAGGGTTCGGAAGGAGCTAGTAAATGGGGCAGAGGCGATCTCATCACATCTGCGATACAGCCTCACGACGTACCTAGTACCGGAAGCCAGTCCTGCGAGGAGGATACTGTAATCCTCGAGGGGTTGAGGACCCAACTCTAGTTGCTCTTTCATCCAGGGCGCACCGGTACCGGCCCTGTACCATAGTTCATAACTGCCGGGTTGCGCAGGCCACAATAGACTCGCTGTTCCGTCGGTCACGGCTTCAATTCTTCCAGCAGGCGTAGGACATGCCATAGGTCCTGTTGTGGTAAAGGTCAACGGCAGAGGATCTGAAGTAATCTCACCGCAATCCTGATAAATTCGAACATTGTATTTCGTGCCCGATGCAAGGTTCAAAAGATCGATTGGAGGCGCGGGGAGTGTGCCACCCATAACCG
>JBCCXG010000546.1:0-4696 GCA_039191945.1 Bacteroidota bacterium | reverse complement strand
ATTTCCCCTGGATTGAGCCGAAAAACATCCCAAGAGAAGCAGACTTGTCGGATCGGATGGTCGTAGATCAGGGTCTTCCCGCTCCCCAATTGGTCTGCCTCCGAGGGATCATTCACATACCCTGCGATGAAAAGGTCGTCTTGTTTGAGCTGCTGCCCTGGACTCAGGTTACCGATAGCTGCTACCAGCTGAGCCGTCGGCATGACTGTAGAGTTCACGAGGAGGCCGGGTCCTTCCGGTCTTTGGTACTTCGATTGGAGGTAAGTGGAAGTCAAAACAGTTGGATCCGTTCCCATCCAATGTTTCCACTTGTCACGAATGGTGAGGATGCCAATGCGCAGATCGGCGATGGATTTCAGGTACGTTAGTGGCAGGAGGTTCACCCGATCTTCGGGTAGATCCATCAACGTGATTTGCATGAGCCAAAAATAAAAAAGTCTTCAGCTTAATGAGCCGAAGACTTTCTCTCTTGCAATCGCAATTGCAGATTATTTCTTTTTGTACTTTCTGTTGAATTTCTCCACGCGACCCGCAGTATCGAGGAAGATCTTCTTGCCCGTGTAAAAAGGGTGAGAAGCAGAGCTGACTTCGATCTTGATCAGTGGGTACTCGTTGCCATCTTCCCATTTGATCGTCTCTTCAGATTTCATCGTTGACTTGGTCAAAAACTTGAAATCACTAGTAGTATCTAAGAACACTACTTCATTATACTCTGGATGAATGTCTTTTTTCATTTTTTGAAACTTGTTGCCGTAACTTACAGGCGGTTCTACGGCCAGCGCTACGTAGGTTGTGGAATAACCCATCCCTCAAAAAGGACTGCAAATGTAGAGCATTCACGTCAGAAGTGAAAGCTGAGTTGAAAATTAATGTTATGCCAATTTGCTAAATCCTAGCACGCAAAAACAGGGTTATTCGATGGGAAAGACCGCCGTCCTTTTCGTTTTAGTTGCCGTCAGCTATTGTCCGGCTTTGGGCCAAAGCACCGACTTTCCTCTACAAAGTGCATTCTATCCTCTGCTGGATCAGTACGCAGTCCGCTCGGGAGCCCAGTTTTTCACCGCTATGAAGCCTTACTCCCGACGTAAGGCAGCTGATCTCATCCTCAATGATGACTACACGATGAGCAAGGTGCAGGCCTTCAATCGTGATTATATCGGCGTCGAGAGCCGCGAGCATATGGGCGACTCTACGCTAGGAAAAGCTCGTAAGCCGTTGATTTGGAAGCTCTATGATTATGAGAGTGACTTAGTGTCAGTGAGCAACGAAGCTTTTGACTTGCACGTGAATCCTATGCTGCACTTCTCTTATGGTTTTGATAGTGAGCTTGACAATCCGCTGTTTATCAATACTCGGGGTATTGAGCTCCGAGGGACGCTGGATGACAAGGTATCTTTTTACACCAACATACAAGAGAATCAAATGCGGCTGCCGGGATACGTTCAAGCCGTGCAGGATACCGTCGGCGTGATCCCTTACGAAGGTTTTTGGAAATCCTTCAATGACGACGCCTACGACTTTCTTCGGGCTATAGGGTACATTGATGTCGGCTTCACAAAGCATCTGTCGGGCCAGTTTGGTTTTGGGAGGCACTTCCTGGGCAACGGTGAGCGCTCAATGATCCTATCGGACTTCAGCAATAGTTACCCCTACTTGCGGTTGACCGCGGAGGTCTGGAAGATCAAATACACCTTTATGTTCGCAGAGATGATCGCGGATGTCGAGTTCTTCGAAGGAGGTAATTTAGGTTCCAGGGTTTATCCCAAGAAGTTTTTTAGCTTCCATCACCTGGACATTGCGATCAATAAGAACCTGCACATCGGTCTATTTGAGTCCGTATTGACGGGAAGACCGGATTCATTGGGAGGCACGGAATTTAAATTTCAATACCTCAATCCCATAATCTTCTTTGGCGCACTAGAGCAGCAGGATGGAAGTGCAGACAATGTCATCGTTGGAATGGATGCCAGCTGGAATATCGCCAAAAGGGCGCAGCTCTATGGCCAATTCGTTTTGGACGAACTGATCGTAAGTAGGTTGACTTCCGGAGAAGGCTGGTGGGGCAACAAGTTTGCCTATCAGCTGGGAGCAAAGTACTACGATTTCATCTTGCCGACACTCAATCTACAGTTGGAGTTCAACCAGGCGCGGCCGTTTACTTACGGCCACGATGGCGATTTCACCTCTTACACGCACTATCGACAGCCCCTGGCCCATCCTCTAGGGGCCAACTTTACGGAACTGCTCTTCAAGGCATCTTATCAGCCTTGGCCGCGTTGGACCTTCCGAACGGATTTCTTATGGGCGGACTATGGCTCGGGGCCCGTCAATGGGCTGAGTATTGGCAGGAACCCTTTCATCAATACCAATAACCGGGGCCCGGGTGAGTCCAATGATTTCGGTCACAGGCAAGGACAGGGGATCAAATCTATCCTCACCATGGGCCAGCTTCGGATGTCATACATGTGGAAACACAACCTCTTTGCGGACTTCCACATTGCCGCCCGCAGTGAGGACCGGGAGGATCGGCCAATCAACAATTCGGTTTTCTTTTCACTCGGAGCCAGGTGGAATGTGGCGTTGAGGGACTACTTTTTCTAGATGAAGACATTCCTTCGGATCTTAGCGGCAGGGGGGCCCTACACCTGGCTGTTGCCCCGCTACCTGGGGGCGACACTCATGAATGTCATCTTCAGTACGATCAAAATTTCAACCTTGATTCCCGTGCTGCAAGTCCTCTTCGATGAGGATACCTTGAAGGAGACCTATGAAGCACCCACCTTTGCCTGGTCCCTAGGCTATGCCCGTGATTTGTTTTACTACCATTTCTCTGAGTACCTCGAAGTCCACGGTAGGCTGTCGGCACTCTACATCATATGCGGCATTGTAATTGCCACATTTTTCATCTCGAATGTGTTTGGTTTCATCGCCTCTATCACGATGAATCGCATCCGAATTCGCGTGATCACCAACCTGCGTCAAAAGCTCTTCGGCAATATCCTACAACTAGACCTGGCGCAATTCACTGCTTCTCGCAAGGGAGATATTATGGCCCGGACCACTACGGACGTGCAGCAGTTGGAGACGTCGGTGGTAGGCGTTTTTTACATATTCTTTCGCGATCCACTTTTTGTGATTGGCTACTTCGTGGCCTTGATGTTGATCTCCCCTGAGCTGACGTGGTATACCTTGGCCATAGTCCCTTTGTCTGCGGTGCTGATTTCATTTTTGACCAAAAGGATGCGTGGCAGCGCGCGCAAGTCTCAGGACGTATTGTCCACCATTACTTCACTATTGGACGAGACGATTTTTGGCATCCGGATCGTTAAATCCTTCTCCGCCGCTAGGTATGCGTATGATCGCTTCGCAGAGGCGATTCACCGCTACGGTAGCTATGACTACCGGATCGCAATGAGTCGGAGTCTGGCACACCCGACTTCGGAGTTTCTGGGGGCCATATTCATGTCCTTGGTGCTGATCAAAGGCGGCGTGATGGTATTTGATGGTGAGTTGACCGGATCGACATTCATTGGGTTTCTGCTACTTTTTTCCCAGGTGTTAAACCCCGCGAAGTCCATTTCGAAAGCCATCGGGGAGTTGCCTCGGGGTCTGGCAGCGGGCCATCGCGTTTTCCAATTGATGGATACCGAGCCAAAGATCAAGAATGTACCACGAGCAAATCCTATCAGGCACTTGGAGAAAGGCTTTCGCTTCGAAAATGTCTCCTTTGCCTATGATGAAGGGAGCGAAGTGCTTCGTGATGTTTCTTTTGAGATCAACAAAGGTGAGATGGTGGCGTTGGTCGGCCGCTCTGGTGGCGGCAAGTCCACCATTGCTGATTTATTGGCCCGGTTCTATGATCCTTCAGAAGGCACCGTCTACCTGGATGATACCAACCTGAAGGATCTGGCGATCGATGACCTCAGATCTTTGATGGGTAATGTGACACAGGAGTCCATTTTATTCAATGACTCGATCTTTAACAACATTGCTTTTGGTAATCCCCAAGCGGCGGAGGAGGAGGTTTGGAAGGCAGCAAGAGTGGCCAATGCGCTGGAGTTTATTGAGAAACTACCTGAAGGACTACATACCACGATTGGGGATCGAGGTACGAAGCTATCTGGAGGGCAAAGACAGCGACTAACCATTGCTCGAGCAGTTTTCAAAAACCCGCCATTTCTGATTTTGGATGAAGCGACTTCTTCGCTGGATTCACACTCTGAGCAATTGGTCCAGGAAGCCATCTTCAACCTCATACGCAATCGCACCAGCCTTATCATAGCCCATCGGCTTAGTACCATTCAGAAAGCGGATCGTATTCTCGTCGTGGAAAAAGGAGAGATTGTCGAGGAGGGCACCCATCAGCAGCTGATCCACCGAGGAGGCCTATATCACGAGCTGACGGAGATCCAATCCTTTGATTAACTAATTTCAACAACTGATCTACTCAATATTCCGAAATTATTCATCTTATTTGGGATGACGAGACAATGCCCATGGAAGAACTTATGATCATCGAGCAGGAGCTCAATGCGGCGCGTCAGGTGCTGGACCAGTTCACTTCAGAACCTGCCAACCTTCGGCGAATTGCCAAAGCCGCCAGTCTAATGGCTGAGGCAATGAAGGCAGGTGGCAAGGTGATCAGTTGCGGCAATGGAGGATCGCATTGTGACGCCATGCACTTTGCGGAGGAGCT
>JBCCXG010000545.1:0-4724 GCA_039191945.1 Bacteroidota bacterium | reverse complement strand
TGTCTGAATTTCTTCTGTTCAGCGATCTCTACTTTTCCCCGGTGAGGTGGCTGCTAGTGGGTTGTATGTTCACGGCCTTAAGATCTTCGTCTAGGGCCTGATTTTACTTATCGATCCCTGCAGATTTTTTTGATTTCAGTGATTCTTGATAGATGGTGATCATCATGCTCCGCGACAAACAAGAATAAGTCCATTGTGCGCATAGGTTGTTCCAGTCTCGGATGTAGTGCAAATTTGAATACATCGGGTTCTTCCAAGTTCGCTAGTTGCTCCAGTGTTAGGGAGCGTACTTCTCGAAATTGTGTCAATAGATCATCAACGTCCGTATCGGTATGTAGGGCCTGCTCCGTCTTTTTGTTTTCCAGATCTGTGGGTCTTAAGTATTTCGCCCTGTTCAGAATGTCATCAAGTCGCCCCTGCCACAGCGGCTCAAGGTCACACAGGTGTCCAATATTTTCTTTGATGGACCACTTACCACCAGGCTTGATTTCCAATAGGTCAGAAGATATTGCCTCAATTTTCGACTTCAATCGCACATGGGTTCCGCTTAGTCGCTCGACGATGGATGGAAATACATTTTGTTGAAACGAAAAATCGAACTTTCGGTCAAACCACCTTATTTGCTCCATGGGTTTTTGTTTTGCTATGGAAGTACACGCAACAATGAGGTGGGGTGTTGGCCCTTTACACCGTACTGCTCGATCTCGATGTCCAGGGCAATCCCAAAATCTCTTGCATCGGGCCATGTGAAACATCGTGAGTTTTGAATGATTACAGATTAGTCCCAGGCGGAAGGCGCCAGCAAAGGGCTTGGGCAAAGACGGGCCACTTTCATTGAAAAGGGACAGAAGGCTCGTCAGATTCGCCCGGTTGTACTTACCCGGAACTTCAGACTCTCCACAAAACCACTTTCCCGCCAGAGAACTAAGATTCAAATGCAGAAATTATGCTGTCTTCTGAATCAAGTTTTTATTAGCTTGGGAGGATCGTGAAATAAGCACCATGAATTACAAGACCCTAACTATTGTGCTCCTTTTGGCCACTTTTGCCTGTGAGGCCCCCAAAGAACAGGTACAGGAGGTCGATGTCCAGCCCGCATTTATGTGGGAAAATGCCAACATCTATTTTTTGCTCACCGACAGATTCAGTAATGGCGATCCCACCAACGATCACTCTTACGGCCGGCAGGAAGATGGCGCCCCCATGCGTAGTTTCATGGGTGGGGACATTCGTGGGGTCATTCAGAAGTTGGACGAGGGCTACTTCCGGGCCCTTGGGGTCAATGCCATTTGGATGACGCCTGTCTTTCAGCAAATCAAGTCATCCGTCAACGAAGGGTACGGTCACCAATATGCTTTTCACGGTTACTGGATTTCAGATTGGACGGCCCTTGATCCCAATTTTGGAACGATGCAAGACCTCGAAGAGCTCATACGCAAGGCGCATGATCAAGGTATTCGAGTCGTTTTTGATGTGGTTGTCAACCATACAGGCCCTGTCACGGATCAGGATCCAAAATACGATGAAGACTGGGTGCGCACCTCCCCACAGTGTAGCTACAGAAGCTACGCCTCGACCGTCACCTGTACTCTGGTGGAGAATTTACCTGATATCAGGACCGAATCCGATGAAGAAGTAGACCTTCCTGAGTACTTGATCGAGAAATGGAAGGCGGAAGGTCGATATGATCAAGAGGTTGCCGAACTGGATGCTTTCTTCGAGGCGACCGGGCACCCCAGAGCCCCGAGGTTCTACATTATGAAATGGATCATCGATTACATCGAGGAGTTGGGTATCGATGGCCTTCGGGTGGATACGGTGAAACATGTGGAAGAATCTGTTTGGGCGGAGCTGTATCAGCTTGCTTTGGGGGCATTGAGAACGTGGAAGGCGCAAAATGCGGAAGGTAAATTGGATGACTTGGATCTCTATTACTTAGGTGAAGTATACAACTACACGATCTACGACAAGTACTTCACGATGGATGGAGGCATTGAGAAAATTGACTATTACGCGCAAGGATTCAATAGTCTCATCAACTTTTCTTTCAAAGACGACGTCGAAAAGGATCCAGAGGAGGTCTTTTCCACCTACTCCAAGATACTCTCCAGCCCGGACTGGAAAGGACTTACAACACTCAGCTACATTGCCTCACACGATGATGGTACGATCTTGGATCGTCCCAGAGAGAGGATCATGGATTTTGCGACGATGCTCATGCTAGTACCGGGTGGCGCACAGATCTACTATGGAGACGAATTGGGTCGGAAGCTGGAGTACGAACGCGCCGATGGCGACGCCACGCTTCGAACCCCAATGCCGTGGGAGGAGCTTGCCACAAGCGAACAAATGCAGGCCGTCCTCGCACATTGGCAAAAGCTAGGTCGATTCAGAAGGGATCATCCAGCGATTGGCGCAGGCATTCACGAAATGGTTTCAAGGAGCCCCTATACGTTCAAGAGAACGCTCTCAGGTGGTGCTTCGGATCAGGTAGTTGTGGCCATGGACCCCACGATGGTCGTTGGGATCGACAACGTTTTCAACGACGGTGATGCCGTAAAGGACTATTATAGCGGGGAATCCGCTGAAGTCAAGGATGGGAAGGTGACTTTTACACAAGAGAGTCCGCTCAGGCTTATCGCTTTGGCGAGGTAAGCTCGTTCCTACCTTCACCATGTGTGTGAAAAAGACCAGATGCGGCACATACCTTAATGGGTTGTCAGCAGCTGAAAGTATGAGGAAGAAGCCGGGCGGCTATTTCTGTACAAAGGTTCGCCATTCATCGCATGGGTTTTCAGTCAGAAGGCGTCTCGGCGAATTTGAAAGGCCTTTGCAACTTGTTGCGAAGGGGCTGTGCAAAAAGCAGTCAAATTAACCTTTATGTCACATGAGCCTGACTACGCGTCCCGGACGAAATGTCTATTTGAACTTCAAAAAGGGCTTCGAGAGCCTCAGCCGGACGGTCATTTTTAGCTTTTTACACAGCCCCTATGAAAACTGTTGCAAAGCGCTACGCAATTTGTTGCAAAGGCCTTTCGGCTGAGGCCAAAGGTTTCACCGTTAGATAGAGCGTGCTTATTGAGGATTTAAAGTGGCTGATCCGTTCGATGAACGCACGCCTTAGTTGCTCCATGGAGACCGGTAAACCACATCACGAAAATCAGTATGATCTACATCAGACTCGGTGTCACGATGTGTTATTCCCTTTACCACCTGACTGAATGACATAAGTCATACCATGCCTTAGCGAGGTTCTTTATAATTCGGTTGTCAATCCAAAATCGCCTTATGTCTAGTTTTCGCGTACGTCCACGTTTTAAGCATCTTGTCAAGATGCCGGCCAGTGAGGTCGAGTCGGTGATCATGTCCTCCATCAAAGAGGAGCGGTACGTTTATGCTGAAGGCTTTTTGCAAGGACATGCTGACCTAAAGATCCCGGTCGAAGAAAGACACTATTGGTCACCGCAGCTACATGTATCCACCGAACAGACTGCTGATGGGACCATCATCCGGGGGCTTTACGGCCCTAACCCTACCGTATGGGGCCTCTTTTTCTTTGGATATTTGACACTAGGAGTGCTCTTTTTTTTTGCTGGGTTTTGGGGCATGACCAAACTCACCCTTGGACATACCGCCAATATCTTGTGGGCCCTCCCCATATTGGCGGGATTGGCCTTGACTTTGTACATCATTGCCCAGATGGGCCAGAAGATCGGAGCTGACCAGATGTATCGGTTACATTACTTCTATGAGGGCATTTTTGAGGATAAGGTCGCCATCACATAAATACTTAGGTGATGCTTACCTTGCAGGAAGATGGGTTATGATGAAAAGCTAGCGCTATACAAAACCGCCGTATCGAAGTGCAAGGCGTTTGATCTGAAAGGAAAGACGATGCCTTACACCTCTGCGAACGGCCACATGTTTTCGCAGCTCAACAAAAAAGGCGAGTTGGGCATACGGTTTTCACAGCAAGTTCAAGAGCGATATATGGTGGAATGGTCTTCCGGTCACTTCCTATCTTATGGGGCTAAGATGAGGGGTTATGTGCTCGTTCCGGAGCGTTTTTGGGACGACCTAGACGCGATGGCCACCTTCCTGCAGGAAGGTTATGAGTACGTGATGTCCTTGGATCCAAAGTGAGACAAAGCAGCTGCGAAGGCGACACTTATTTTCATTCATGTTCCTCTTACTTAAGAAAAAATTAAAGTTGACCACCGTCAGCTTTTTTGTACAACGTTGTATGGTATACACGGGACGTTACCCGAAGGATTGGACGCTTGAAATTGACTAGGTGTCAGTGGAAAGCACCTCCTTTAGCGTGGCACGGCGATTACTTCGCACCTGCTCATGGATAGCCTGGAGCGCACTTCCGCCATTACAAATAACGGCCTTCTCAGCTGCAAATATTCCTGATGGCCCTTTTCCTCTGGGGTCCACGTAGGTAAATGGCTAAAATCGCGTGGAACAAGAGCTAAAATGGCATGTCGTAAAGTGTAGGGACATTTTTTAGTGTGGTAGGTCACTTTACCTGTTTGTAATTGAATTGCCTCTGTCTTAATAGAGCAACTTATGCGAAGTGTCGAAATAATCATGCAGCACGAAAACTATGAAGTAAAGGTCTTGAGAGGCAGTACCGGATACTTCAGATTCTCCGAGATCGGCGGGTTGGAATCATACAAGGAAGGATATAAGCGATTCATGACGCTCATCCAGGAGTCCCG
>JBCCXG010000544.1:0-4736 GCA_039191945.1 Bacteroidota bacterium | reverse complement strand
GTCCCCACTTCCCAGTGGCCAGTAGCTCCCCATTCTGTAACCATATACGGACCGTCCCACCCCGTTTCTTCAATGTACCTGGGTAGATTGACAATATCCCCGTACATCTGGATACTCAACAGATCCAGATCGGTCGCGCGCATCTTGATATCGTCCACAAGCTCTTGCCCGATTCCCGCCAAGGTAGTCGTCGTGAGGTGATTGGGATCTATTTCATGAATCATCTTGGAGATGTCATTTACTGCGTCCCACACCTTTGGATTGGTCGCGTTGAGATTGAGCTCATTCCCGACCGCCCAGATAATCAGCGCCGGGTGGTCCTTCAGTTCCATCACTTCTGCCTTCACCCTTTCGAACTGCTCTGCAACCTCAGCTGGATCATCATAGTTAAACCCATGACGCTCCCGGGCAATTTCGATTCCCATCGTGACGTACAATCCGTACTTCTGAGCCTCGTCCAACACTTCCTTTCCAGAGCGCCGGCCATTGTCCGTACGCCACGTTCTAAAAGAATTGGCGCCATGGGCGGCAAGCGCGGGAATGTCGCCAAATTCGAGTCCGGCCCCATCGATATAAAAGGGCTCTCCGTTGACATACAGTTGAAAAGCATCGCCTTCTTTCTTCATCTCCACTTTGGCGGCTTCTGTCTTGGCCATGTCCTCCGCAGAGGCCGTCGTACGCTTTTCACTATTGTTGCAGCTAAATGCCATCACCAAACAGGCTGCAGCAATGGCCGACTTCAATAACTTCTTCATATCTGGACTATTATTTGGGCTATTTCACCAATTGTTTTTCTAATTCTTCCAACGTCTTACCCTTTGTCTCCGGCACCCTGGATAAGATGAAGACCACTCCCGCCAAGGCAAAGATGCCGTAAATGAGAAATGTCATACTCGAGCCCAGGGTCGACAATTCCCAGGGAAACACAAACTGCACAGCAGCGCTGACTGCCGAATTTATGAACCCGACGAAGGAGATCGCGACTCCCTTGATCTTCAGTGGGAAAAGTTCAGAAAAGAGTACCCACATGACGGGCCCAAGCGATATGGCAAAGCACGCCACAAATCCAATAATCCCTACAAGGATCAGGGTGGGGTTCATAGTAATCGCTGCCGTGATCAATTCAGACTCGTACTTCTTCGCCTCAATGATTCCGAGGACAGACTTTAGTTCATTCTTATAGACCACATCATTCGCAAAGCTCTGACCAGCCAATGGCGCCACTTTCTGCTTCAATCCGTCATCAGAGAGCATTTCGATCTTATCTTCTGACAAAGAGTAGGTAGCCGCGCTGAACCCATAAGCCAATAGGAACATAAAAACGGCAATGCCCGAGACGCCGACGATCAGCAGTGGCTTCCTCCCCAATTTGTCAATAAGTGACATGGCCAAAATCGTAAACACCAGATTGGTGAGCCCCACGAGAATCGCCTGTATAAAAGAAGCATCGGTGCCGATGCCCGACTGCTCAAAGATCATGGGCGCGTAGAAGAAGACGGAATTGATCCCAGTGATTTGCTGCAATACTGCGATGACAATGCCGATCGTCAAGACCAGCTTAAAGGCGGGCTTGAATAGCTCCGTTAGTGGCGTCTTCTGTTTTCCTTCTTCAGACGTCAGAGATTGATGGACAGCGGCAATATTTTGACGAGCGCTTGCTTCCTCTTCAAACTTCAGCATGACCTCAAAGGCCTCTTCGTCCCTACCTTTCATGATCAACCACCTTGGACTTCGTGGCACAATGAACAGGCCCAGGAAGTAGAACACCGCCGGCACCGCCTCGACACCCAGCATCCATCGCCAATTATTTTCTTTGATTCCCAGTGCCTCCACCCAAGGTGCACCAGACTCCCCAAGACTGAGAATAAGGTAGTTACTAAAGAAAGCCAGGGATATACCGATTACAATATTGAGTTGGTTGAAGCTCACCAATTTACCGCGCGCTTCAGGTGGAGCAATCTCTGCAATGTACATGGGCGCAAGGATCAGTGACGCTCCTACCCCAATACCCCCCAACATACGAAAGATCAAAAACAGCGTAAAATTGGGTGCCGCTGCCGAACCCACAGCTGAAATGGTGAAGATGATGGCGCAGGCCTTAAGGAGTATCCTTCTTCCGTACTTGTCGCTCAGTGGCCCTGAGACCATCATGGCCAGGGCGGCAATGATCGTCAGTGAGCTCACCGAAAAGCCCAACTCGAGATCAGTGAGATTGAAGTCTATCTGAACGAACTTATTGACACCGGAAATAACGGAGGCGTCAAATCCCATCAATAGCCCCCCGAGAGCAACAATCAGGGCAATACGAATGGTGAAGAACTGCTTGGAAGCCATAGGTTTGGGTTAAATGCAGCAGTCAATATAGCGGAAAAAACAAGAAATCGGCAAATGCGAATTGCGCATTGAATCGAATCCGCTATTCGGTAAGAAATGGTTAGTTTTAGCACTTAACCATACATACCCACAACAAAGAAAGCTACTCATGAGAAGGAGAAAGTTTATCGGAAAAAGCGGAGCGGCACTCGCTGGAGTTGCCAGTTTCTCCATCGTCCCCTCACACGTATTTGGAAAAGCCCTTGGCCATGTCGCACCAAGTGACAAAGTGAACCTCGCCGGTATCGGAATAGGTCATCGCGGTGGATCCATTCTAAGGTCTTTGCATGAGACTGGGATTGCTAATGTCGTGGCGTTGTGCGATGTGGACATGGATGGCATGCACACCGCAAAGTCAAAGGAGCAATTTGCTGCGGTAGCTCGATTCACAGACTTCAGGAAGATGTTCGACGAAATTGGCGATGACATCGAAGCCGTGAGCGTAGGCACACCTGACTTCTCTCACTTTCCTATCACCATGCTTGCCATGTCTCTCGGAAAGCATGTGTACGTCGAAAAGCCACTGGCGCGGACTTTCAATGAAATAGAGCTGATGATGGCGGGGGCAAAAACGCATGGTGTGGTAACGCAGATGGGCAACCAAGGCCACTCCGGAGAAAACTACTTCCAGTTCAAAGCCTGGAAAGAAGCCGGAGTCATCAACGATGTAACAGCAATGACCGCTCACATGAACAATGCTCGGCGCTGGCATGGCTTCGACCCCAGGATCACCAGTTTTCCCGCGGCAGAGCAGCTCCCTGAGCAGATGGATTGGGACGTCTGGCTCAATACTGCCCAGTGGCACAACTATAACAAGGACTTCCATCACGGGCAGTGGCGGTGCTGGTACGATTTCGGCATGGGCGCCCTGGGAGATTGGGGGGCACACATCATGGATACGGCGCATCAGTTTTTGGACCTCGGCCTCCCCTATGAGGTGAACCCTACACTTTTGAGCGGTCACAACTCTTTCTTTTTCCCTTTCTCCTCTACGATCGAATTTAAATTTCCAGAGCGCAAGGAGATGCCAGCCATGCAAATTACCTGGTATGACGGTACGGATAATATCCCTCCCGTGCCTAAAGGCTACGGAGTATCGGAGATAGACCCGAATATCCCACCTCCCAGCAATGGTGCCCTCCAACCCGCTAAGCTGAACCCTGGCAAAATCATCTATGGCAAAGACCTTACTTTCAAAGGGGGAACGCATAGTGCGCCATTGAAAATCATTCCCGAGGAGGCGGCCAACGATATGGCCTCTACGCTACCCAATGTACCCGAGAGCCCTTCGAACCACTTTGCTAACTTCCTCAAGGCTTGCAAAGGTGAGGAAGAAGCACGTTCGTCCTTTGAAATCGCCGGACCTTTGAGTCAGGTATTTTGCCTAGGGGTCATCGCGCAGCAATTGAGTAGTAAGCTGCTATTTGATCGCGAGACCAAGACCATCACGAACAATAAGTTCGCCAATGAGCTATTGACCGGTACGCCTCCAAGGCAAGGATGGGAAGAGTACTACCAGATGGCCTAGCGCTGAGTGCCCCATCAGATGGAAAAAATGAAGGCGTGGCTTTGGAGAAGGCCACGCTTTTTTTGCGCTATGCGTGCTGTTTGATCAGTGATACCAGCTGCCGCTTTTGGGCCACCCCCGAATGTCGCCAGACCGGTTTACCGTTCTTAAACAAGATCAGGGTGGGTATGCTCCTGACTTGGTACTGTTGTGCCAAGATTTGGTTTTTGTCTACATCGATCTTCACGATTCTTGTCTTCTCTCCAAGTTCCGCGGAGACCTGCTTCAAAATGGGTGCTTGGGTGTGACAAGGCCCGCACCAGGTCGCATGAAAATCGACGAGTACCGGCCGACCATCGTTGATTATCTTTTTAAACTTACCTTTCATCAAACATTGCTTTTCTCAAAATCCTTTTTCAAATCTACCAGCCGCTTCTTTTGCGCACTATTGAGATGCTGCGGCAACTTCACCTGCAGTGAGACATAAAGATCTCCATGTCCTGTGGCTCCGTACCTCGGCATACCTTTACCTTTCAAGCGCAATCGCTTGTTGTTTTGCGTACCTTCTGGGATGTCAATCTTGATGGTCTTCCCATCCAATGTACGGATAGATTGCTTACCTCCAAGCAATGCGGTGAACATATCAATTGACAAGTCTACATGCAGGTCATCGCCTTGGCGCTTGAACGTCGGGTGCGGGTCAACCGTGACCGTAAGGTAAAGATGTCCTGCCGCTCCACGACTACCAACTACTCCTTTGTCCTTTACCTACAGCGGATTGCAGCTCAAGGCGGCGACAATGGCACCTTGGTGGAGGCGCCTGGCTACGGCCAGTTTCCCGAAGCACAAGCCTTCT
>JBCCXG010000543.1:0-4754 GCA_039191945.1 Bacteroidota bacterium | reverse complement strand
TTTTTACTATTTCAAAAACTTCCATTCAATGGTTTGATAACCTATTAAATGAAAGTTAGGTGAGTTTGCCGGCTAAAAAACACCCGACTCTTCTGTTTAGAGCGGTACGAGGGATACCTTACCCTTTCCTCAGGAAGATATTGCCACTAATGGTCTCAAGGTCAAGAAACTCCCCACCCCCATTTACTTCGCCGCTCACGTCAGTACCGACCAGCTGGCGCAGTCCGTCCTTACCATTCGGATAGACAATCTCCAAATCTGAATACACCTCTCCGGATATGGTTTTCACCTGGAAGTCGATCCCTTCACGACCCGGCACGGTCAGGTCGACGTCGCCAGAGATGGTTTTGAAGTTTGCAGGCTTACCATAGTAGACCATCGAATAACTACCGCTGATGGATTCCGCCTCCACTTCGAGACTCTCTGGAAAATAGATCACATAAAAAATCTCCATGTTCCAGCAATTTCTCTTTCTACCCCCTTTTCGATCCAAGTCCTTATTGGCTTCCACGTAGATCGACCCTCCAGAGGAAGAGACCTCCAACTCATACAGATCATCGTCTTCTCCGTCGTTGATGGAGACTTGTACTTCAACGAAGACCTCCGACTTGTCCCAGGTCTTGAGTTCGATGTCACGGGCAAAGGGAAGGTCCAGATCCAGTTCCCGTTGTCCAGAGACAGGAATACGTTCCTCTACTTTGGTTTGGGCCAGGGCCCCCACCAGGAGGCCAGCCATACAAACCATGATCAAAGCGATTCGAGTGTTCATATTTTGATTCGTTTAGGATGGGAGATTACTTCTTTCGGATATAGATATCACCACTGATGCATCGCAGGCTGATGTCCACGCCACCGCCGTTGAGTGTCGCTTCGGCACTCATGCCCCCGCCAAATCGGCGCATTGAACCCTCCTCTTGCTCCATTTCAAAATCGAGGTCGGTGTAGACCTCCCCGGAGATTGATTTCATGTTAAAATTGCCTTTGGTATCAGCAGGGAGCGTGATGTCCAGGTCGCCACTCGTCGACGAAATCGAGGTGGGCGAACCCTGAGTGACAGAGCTAAAATCAACGTCGATGTCGGAGCTGAGGGAATTCGCCACAATCGGTCCAGTGACATTGACCAGCTCGATATCGCCCACCTTCGAGTCGATCTCCACTTCGCTGGCCATATCCGAAACCTTCACGTGATTCGCCTGGAAGCTATTGTAGTCGATTCTGAGCTTAGCATTCTTGGGAAGGAAGATTGTGTAATCGGCATCATCCGCACTGCGATGGGCACCCGCGATGGATACGGTGTTTCCTACTTGCTTGACGTAGAGCCCAATTTCAGTATTGTCCGGTCCTGTGGCGGAGAGTGGCTTGAGCCCCTTTGCCTTTTCGGGCAATCCTCGGTAGTCGTCTGCTTCGATTCTGATCGAGCCCTCCGAAGTACCCCGCACATCGATGTAAGCAAAGAGGTTTTCGATATTGATGGTCAATTCACTGGAATTGCCGCTAGGGGTCATCTCATAGGTCTGGCCGTGCGCCAGGAAGAAGATGCCAAAAAGTGCTATTGTCGTTATCAGAGTTTTCATGTTTTCTTTCCTTTCTTGTTTTCGTGGCCAAGCGGCTAGATCAGAATATCAATCGCCAATTGACCCTGCTGTTTTACCTCTTGGGATGTGTTTTCGTTTTCAATCAATTTCTTAATGGTGCTGATCGCCGCCTGCTCTTCGGCCTCGACGAGCCAGTTGATGATCGCGATCTGCAAAATCGGGTCGCTTTGTGTCTCAAGGGCGGCCACCAGTTCCAGCCGGACGGACTCGCTATTCATAAAGGGCTCGAGTGCCTCAAGTGCCGCATAGCGCACGTTCGGGCTTTCATCGCCTTTTACCGTATTGATCAGTGTTTTTAGCAATTCCTCGCTGGGAACTGCGACCTCCTCCTCGATCAGGTTCACGGCCCGTATCCGTTCACTGGCAGAGGGACTTTGCAGGGTGGTCTGCATGACCGTTTGCTGCAGCTCACTGAGTTGCGCCTGCATCGCGATCAGCTGGTCGTCCGACGTCTTAGAAATGCTCAGTCTTCCGACGGCAAAACCCAATACCAACAGGGTCACAGTCGCAGCAACTCTCCACCCCCAGCTGCCGGTCGGCGCCGATCGATCCATTTCTTCCTGCAAGGCTACTTTGAACTGCCAGGCTGACGCGGCAGGAGGCTCCGCTTCGACGGTATGCTCCATGGTGTCGAGGAGCATTTGCAGCTGTTCCAGCCGCTGAGCCAGCTCAGCACTCCCTGCAAGCTGCTCCGCTACTGCCGACCGCTCGTCCTCAGGGAGCGTACCTTCCAGGTAGCTCAGCAAAAGCTCGTCTGTCATTTCTTTACTCATTGCTCTTTGTGTTCAATGTCAAAATAGAGGTCACGCAGTTGAGCGATGGCCCGGTGCACCTGCACCTTCACATTGCCGACCGATGTTTCTGTGATCTCAGCAATTTGCTCGTATTTCATTCCCTGAAACTTGGCCATGACCAGCAGCTCCCTCTTTTCTGGAGGCAGTTTCGCCATTGCCTGATTCAAGAGATGTTCTCTTTCCAGTTGTTGCCTGGCTTCGTCGTCCTCGGCATGCTCGGGGAGCGACTCCACCAGGTCATACTGATCGCGATGCACCTTCAGTTTCCGAAAGTGATCCTTGACCAGGTTTCGCGCGATTTGAAACAACCATACCTCGAATCCCCGTCTGGGATTGTAAGACGCGCGATACTTCATCACACGGATAAAGGTGATTTGTGCCAAATCAGCGCTTTCATCCGCATCCAGCGTGCATTTCAGGAAGTAGTTGTAGAGCCGCTTTTGGTACCTGTTAAAAAGGAGCTCCATGTAGTTCAGCTTCCCGGCCTGCACTCGTTGCATCAAGTGCTCGTCGCTTAAGTCTGTCAATTGTTTTTTGGTCGTTTCGGTCAAGTTACCCGAAGGTATGGGGAAGGTTACAGGAGGGGGTCAAAAGTTTTTTAAGACGCCCACCAGCCAGCGCCGGAGCCATCGCACTACCCTCCTCGCGGTCGCCTCCAGTACAGCACCCCGCGAGCAGCCACTCATGCTGTGCCGTTCTTCAGCCCGACCTTTTTGGTACGTGCGATCATCGGTTTAAACACTTTGACAGATATCATCAAAGAATGTCGATGGGGTGTGGCACTTTCCTGTGGGCACCGTATTTATTAAGCACTTCGAAATCAAAGTTGATCAGGATTCCGTAAAGCGACTAGAGACCCGCTTCCTGGTAATGTCGAAAGATAATAGGGCTTATGGCTTGACCTACCGATGGAATGATATCGAATCCGACGCGCGATTAGTGGGAATCAGCGAGGCATTGCAGGATACATTGCTCGTCAATAGCCCGCTTGCGCGGGTCTCTCAAGTATGGAACTACCCCACGCGTAGCGAGTGCCTGCGGTGTCACAATGAGAGCGCCGGATACGTTTTGGGCTTCAAATCCAACCAACTCAATCAGCCCTCAAAAGAAGAGAACCAACTAGACGCCTTTCATTCTGAAGGCTACTTTGACCATGAAGTATCAAGGCAAAGCGTCCCAATGACGTCTCTAAGTAATTCGACCGCGACACTAGAACGTCGCGTCAGGTCATACCTTGACGCCAATTGTAGTCATTGCCACCAACCTGCCACGGGACTCAACTCTTTTGACGCGCGATATGACCCCCCCCTCTCTGAGCAAGGTATATTGAACCGAGCCACCAACACCCAAAACTCGGATCTCAACAATTTAATTGTCGCACCAGGCGACCTCGCACGGTCCGAACTCTGGCGACGAGACACCAGCGAAACAGCCATTCAAATGCCCCCACTCGCTCGAAATGTACTGGATACGGCCTACTTGAGTCAGCTTGAAGAGTGGATTCTGGGTATGAAAGCCTAGGCAATCCCCATGATAAGGTCGCGGGCAACCCCCTGAGGATCTACCCGAACCCCATCGTCCACGATCAATTCACCATCAGCATTGCAGGAAACACGACCGATATTCGACTCTTTGACCAAATGGGCCGCGAAGTCGCACTGCAGTCGGTGGTGCCGCGTGGAACGGAAAAACAAGTGAAGATTGACCCCAATGCGCCCTCTGGTGTCTATCAACTGATCTTACTAACCGACGGACGACAATACACCAGCCGCGTGGTGAAGCTGAATTAGCGAAGTCCTAAAAAATGCTGAATACTATGGCGTACCCTCTTGAGGAGGCATATCCGAGAACTTGGTTGGGGGGCGAATTCACTGGAAGGGAAGAGGCGTCGCACGCCGAGATTGCGACTCCTTGCTTCCATTTGGTGAAATTCTAGTTTTCATCAGTTGATTCAGGACGTCTGGTAGGACATGCAGGTCCCAGTAATAAACAGATCCAGTCTTTTTGTCGCAGAATGTGCTCTGAAAGGTAAAGAGGATGTATAGACTACCTTATTCATCGCCAGGCTAGCGATGCCTTGATTTAGTCGCTTCTATCATCTCTTCCATTGTTCTCTCGATGGTATATTCATATTGCCAAGAGGGGTAATGACTCTGAAATTTGGATACATCACTCACATACCAAATATGATCTCCTTGCCTCGCATCATTACTGACTGAAATGTCCATTTCTCGACCATTGTATTCCTGAATGAAGCTGATGGCCTCTTTCATAGATATGTTCGAGTAACGAGATCCACCAATGTTATAGACCTCAGCCGTCTTCGGCTGCTGATAAAACTCCCAAAAGGCGTTGATGAGGTCTT